>NZ_AAWS01000008.1 GCF_000169175.1 Microscilla marina ATCC 23134 | reverse complement strand
CAAATTGGACACTGTGGAAAAGTAAGAAAGTATGAGAGCTTGGCGAAGAACTGTTGGAAGACTTGTCACAAAACAAGCTAAAGTTGGTCAAAGCCAAGATAGAGACTGAAGTAAACAAGATCATTGATGATTTAGTAAAAGAGTTTTACGAGAAGGAATCAAAGAAATAAACCAACGATATTTTAAGCATATATACATACCATGCATTCATTCAAACAACAACTTCATCGGGTACTCCTCCTTTTTGTTTTATCAAGCATCTGGGCAAGCACTATAGCCTGGGCAAACGACCGCGATTCGTTGCAAAAAGCCCACATTGAAGCTTCGGTCAAACTAATTAATCGGGCAGTTACCCACAACACCCTCAAAGCACGCACTGTCGCTTCTAACTATTTGATTGACCGCTTAAACTATGTAAGTGCGGACACCAAAACCAAGATAGAGCAACTGCAAGACTTGCTGAAAAAGCAAACGGGCAAAGCGCTGTATGTGATCATTACCCGCAGCCCCGATATGGTAGAAGAGCCCAACGCCGCCACCCGGTTTAATCAGGAAACCAAAGACTTTACAGAAAAGGTGTACGCCCAATCGATGTTGGACGAAAACACGGTATTGCTCACGATCAATTTTGTGAAGTCGATCAAAGGCAAAAAGGTGGGCATCAAAACCAGTTATCTGCAAAGTACCGGGCTTGCCGTAGGGGGTAGTTTGGCGCAACACAAAATTACGGCGAATGATTTCAGGGCTGACTTGCAAAACAAGGCGACAAATGTCAACACCAAAGATGACTATGCGCGGGCACTGATATACCGGGTACATCAGTCGTTGGGCAATTTTGCCAAAGAGGTTGCCTTGGATAACCCCAGTTCTGAGCTGATAGCGAAGTATGAGGAGGTACTGGGGGTGGCGAGTCAAACTGGGGCTTGGGCGAGTGCCAGGGTCATTGAAGTATCTGATAATGAATTAGTGGCAAATCTTGCGCTTGCCCAAGAAACCTATGACGGGGTAATGACTCCCTCTGGCAAGGCCATTAGTGTAAGCAATATGCAAAAAAAATCTTTGCAGTTTTGGCTAAGCTGCAACGGTAGTCTCAAAGGGTTTATTGGCAAGAATGGCAAAAAGTATGTGGCACTTATCAGACCTGCCAATGGGACAAGCTGTGGTAGTGGTGCCGAGTTTTTAGGCTATTATCTGAAAGGGCTGGCAGCTCAGCACGTCAAGTTGTCGGAACAAAACCCAGCAAAGTACCCTGTCTGGGTAAAAACAGGAAGTAAAGTCAGACTCAATCCTGCATTATTTAAACCCGAAAACTGGTTTCCTACTCAAAACATTATCTTAGAGAAAAATAAGCGCCTGAGAGCCCGTAAATACAGAAAACCCTACTTGAACTCGGTCTACATCAACTCGGCTGATATGAGTGGCTTTTGGAGTTTGCTAAAAGACTTGCAGGTAGTAAAAACGGTTTGTTATGAAGACATTTACTGGAACAACGTGCTTGCCACCCCAAGTAATCGCAGCAATATCAAGGGAGCGATAAACCCCCATCACTTTGACGTACAGAACAGCCGAACCACTGTCAAGCAAACAGGTTGTGATTTTGATAAGCTGTTGGCAAGTGCCCAAAATACTCAGCCTCGCTTAGCGGCTGGCTGGGGCATGTTGCTCTACTTTAAATATGTCAAAACCGCTGGCATACACAAGGCAAAACTGATTAAGTTTGCTAACCTGCTTACTACCACCATTGGCAAGAATGAAAACCTCAACCTGGTAAACTTTGAGCAAAAGTTTGACAACACCGGAGCTCACCATTTGGGCGGCAGTGCTTATCATATCATCCAGGAAATACTCAAAGAAGGTTATACAAGCGAAACCGAACTCAGAAGAAAGTATGCTACCCTTCCGGGTAAAATAAGAGGTGCTTATTCGGGTAAAATGTATACTGTGTGGGCAACTAAGACCAAAAAAATCCCCCAAGGTTATAATCGCTATTCAAAGGACTACACAGGCAAGTCGCCAAAGTATCAATACAGCATACAGGATTTGATTGTGCGCCACCAATACATTGCGAATAACCACACCATCCTCAGCCCTAACATCATCAAAGCAGAAAAAGCGGGCAAAGCCTTTCCCTTATCCAGCCCCGAGGTAAAAGAACAATATAAAGCCTTGTTTGGTACCAATTCGGCAATTTTTGCCTGGGCAAAATATGCGGCTGGTTCGGCAGGAGCAGTCAAAGACGAATTTTGTTTCTATTTAAGAGGTTTTGCCGATGCGGTAACGTCACTTATTGATAGCATAGAAATAAAACCCCATTACTGGAACCCTTTGTGTGTAAAAACAAAGGTGGGTGATTGTAAAGCTTGCCAATATGCTTACGCTCCTGCTTTTAAAAATATGTTTGGGATGATTGAAGACCAAAGGCTTCGTACCAAATTACAGGAAGATTTTGCTTTTTTTGCCGGGGTATACAATGGTATGCTGGGGCAGCTGAAGGGCTTTACCCAGATGATTTCCCTGATTTCGGGCTATTTTAGCGATCCCAAAATACGCAATCAGATGGCACAAGCGATGAACAAGCTCAGGAAAAAGGGAGTTTGGAAGCTCGTAAAAGAAGAGTATAGCAAAGCCACTTGCAACAATTTTGTCACCAACTATACCCAAGGCAAGGTGTTGGTAGACCTGCTGTCTATTTATGTAGGGGCTCCTAAAACAATCAATGGTTTTATTGAGTTTACGGGCAAACAACTGGATAACCTGACTACCAAAATAGCCCCCACCCTCACCAAGCTCAACCTGGTGACCAAAAAATTGAGTAATAAGGCGATTAAATTAGTGAAAGAAAGTGGGGTTTTTAAAATTAAAAAAGCAGATAAAACCCTTGCCCAATTAAACCCCGAAGGTAAGCTGGAAGTAACCAGGGCTTTGCGTACCCAACCTGCTGGAGACCTGGCAGCATTGAGGGCACGAGGGGAGGCTACCCAACCCATAGCAGCTCGTTTGCCCGATGGCACAGAGATGAATATTGTGATTTATAAGCAACGCACCAATGCAGGCGAAGAGTTGGTGCACTGCCAACCCAATGGCAAGCGCACTTGTTTTGTGGCAGGTACGCTTATACTGACTAATAAAGACCACAAAAAAATAGAGGATATCCGAGTAGGCGATTGGGTATGGAGCTATAATGAAAAAACGGGCAAGCAAGAATTGAAGCGGGTAACCAAAGTGTTTGTAAGGCAGACCCAAAAACTTATAAATTTATATTTTGGCAACGAAATTATTCAAACTACTTTAGAACACCCTTTTCGCCATCAAGGCAAGTGGGTAAAAGCAAATGCCTTAAAAGCGGGCGATCGTCTGCAATTATATCAATCATCCGCTCAATTAGCGTTAGATAGCCTTGCTCGCCAAGATACCAGTGTTACCGTTTACAACTTTACCGTTGCCAGCAACCACAACTATTTTGTGGGCAAGCAAGGGGTGTTGGTGCATAATGCTAATGGGTATGATGATTTGCTTGCCCGCACCAACAGTCAACCACTCAAAGATAAAATCAATGCCTTGGGCAATGACAAGGCGAAGTTTTTAGATGACTTTAAGGATGTAGATGCTGTTTTGGCTAAATTTGAGGCAAAGCCTGAGTTGGTGGATAGTTGGGCAGTAATATACAAAGCTGATCCGACTGATGCAGCAAGGTTGGGGAAAAAGGGGGAATTAGGAGAGGTTAGAAAGTATATGGATAAAACCAAAGAAAGCATTGATGATGTGGCGATGGATATAAGCAGAGCTAAAGGATATCAAAATTGGAAGACTACATGGGATAGAATAAATTCAGGAGTCATTTTTCGTTTTTCAGAGATCAATGGTGCAAACTTCCACCTTTATTTTAAGGAAATTACTCTTCTAAGGGAAGCCTCCAAGTGTAATACCAACTGTACTGTGGTATCATTATCAGTAGCAAAGAAAATGAATGGGCAAAAAATATTAGGAAAAGACAAATTTGCAGAAAAGTTCGTAGGTAATGGGGAAAATGGAATAAGTATACTTAATGAATATGTTAATTTGGTGCCTAAACATATGCAAATGCCCAATCCGTTTCCTAACCCTTTTCCCAACAGGATGATGTTTGAGGCTAATAGATATCGTGGCGGCATAAACAATAAAGTACTTATCGAACGATTGTTTGAACGAGTCCCCAACGGAACAGCACTTATTTTTGGTTCTTACAAAGGAATGAATAAGTCAGGTTTTACAGGACATGCCTTCAATGTAATCAAAGACGAAAATGGCATTATCAAATTTTTTGATGTTCAGTTTAAGAAGAAATTAGAATATGGCGAAGGCACCAACAGTTTGCTTAAGAAAATGAAAGGTCATGGGTTAGAAAACTATAATATAAAGCCAGCAGAAGTTAGTGATTGGTCTTTTTTTGATGCATCAAAGTTTAAAAAATAAAATCATGAAATACCTACTCGATTTAGAAAAAATGACATCTGATTTGAGCTATAAAAGCTTTATTTCAGATCTCACTTCAGAGAATGAACCTATTGAAGCATTAGACATAAAAGGCTTACCAGAAGATAAAATGCAAGAGTTACCTTTTAAACACTTTGATAATTTGGAAGAAATTAGGATTTTTGATAGTGGCATTGGCAACTTTTCTCAACAAGCACAATATTTTTCTAATCTAAAAAGTCTTACAGTTTTACAAACAGGTGAAAACAATGCTGTGGGTGATGAAGAACAGATACTCAGTAGTAATATTGGAAAAGCCAATGCACTTACGAATCTCTATATATGTTCTGATAAAATCAAATATCTACCTGATGCCATATGCCAATTAAAGAACATAGAAAATCTTACGCTATCCGTTAAAGGCTTACTTCCTGAGAAATTATACTTATTGTCCAAGCTAAAGAGTTTTAGGTTTGATATGATGAGTGAGCGATTGGATGAAAAGCTAATTTTAGATACTATTTCTAAACTGAATAATCTGGATAGCTTTAGTTATACAAACCCCTTCTCGAAGAGAGTTCCTGATTTTCAGGATAATTTATTAAACCTGGAAAACTTTGTCTTCAGTATGCTGAATGTATCAGAGCTACCTACTATATTACCCCGAATGACCAAGTTAAAATATTTACACTTGTCCAACAGTTTACAAACTATACCTGAATGGTTCGTAAACCTAAAGGGTTTGGAATATTTAACTATAGAAGGTTTGGCTGATGGTCAAATACCTCTGTTTTTGAAAAAGTTACCTAATTTACATACCATCAACCTTATGGCTTGCCTAGATGTAAGATTGGATGATTCAAGAATAGAGCAGATAAAAAATGATTTTCCAGAGTTGAAAATTTTAGGCGTGAATGCAGATTATTAAAGAGTCAAAGCCAAGCCATTGCACCATCCCATTGTTGGTCTTCCCAAAGGGCGACCGACAATGATTGCGAATGCAAAGCTATTCTACATTATTGATTGCTAGAGAGTTAAAGCCAAGTCATTGTACTTGGTTTTGTTATTTTAAGAAGCCAATTGTTGTTCAAAAAATTCTTTGAACTTCTTTTTAGTCAAGAAAGCATCAATCATTTTGAAGACTACATTTTTTTCGTCTTCATCCAGCAAAGCAATCAATTTTACCTTTTCAGTGAGGCTTTTATCTCCTATAGTTATTTCTTCAGGTACATTCCCGTCAAAATTAACAAGCTCATCAATAGTCATCTCAAAATATTTAGCAATTGCATTGGTTGCTTCAAGTGATAAGTCCCCACTAGTGCGCATTTTAATGCGTTCCTTTTTTCTACGAGTGAGGAATGCATTTGTTTCTTTCAGCCCCCGCTGGTGTAAGTCGTCTTATGTGCGCCGCCTTACTCAATATAGATTAAGTTAAAATCAGTTTGCTTGTACCACTCAATGGTATAAAGTTAGAGGTGGTGACCGTACCAATGCGGGCGAAGCATTGAAATATTACGCATCTCACGGCAAACGTACTTGTATATAGTTGATTTGTTTGATATACCATTTTTTACCCCAGGGGGCAATCCAAACAAAGAGATGTGGGTAGGGTTTAGGTCTACTGGTTTGAACAACTCGTATAATTTTCGCTCAATTACCAACAAGATAAATCCCTACTTGATTGCAGGCGATAACATTGATAATATTTTAGCACCTGCTTATCAAGCCTATGTCATGAAGATTTTGAAGAAAAACTTTCCTAATTATACTATCACAAAAAAAACTGACAGATATTGAGATGATTGAAACACAAAAAAACTTTAGCTTTCCTGGAGATGGTTCAGATACCGAGGCTCCCAATATAGAAATGCTTTGGGTACCGCCGTCTGAGGCGTTTGAAATGGGGGTAGGCAAAACCGCCGAAGAAAAATTTGATACCACCATTGACCACGGTTTTTGGCTAAGCAAATACCCGGTTACTCATAGCCACTGGCACGCCCTCTTACAGTTGATGGATCAGGAAAACACCCTGGACGAAGAAAAAAAGAACCAGCCCTACTTAGAAACCTGGCCGGGTATTATCCGTTTATGCCTGCATCTGAATAACAAAATGGAAGCGGTACTGCCCGAAGGGTTTTAGCCTGGTAAAAGAAGTTCAGTGGGAATATGCCCATCATGCTGGTGATGGGGAACAAGCGTTGAATGCATTGCCCAAAGAAGCGGCATTGAGGTTTCTTTTCCCTGCTTATTATCGTTCTTGGGAGGTAGGCCAGGAAGCACCCAATCCTTGGGGGTTTCACGATATAAGGGGGTATCGCATGGAGTGGTGCTTTGATGTTTTTCAAGATTATCCTGACGCTTACAATTACCCTCATCTTTGCAGCGAAACGGGCGTTTTTGGAGATTGGTGTGCCAATGACATCTTGAAAGCTTACCTGTTAAGAGCCTATGATTTTGATGTAGAGAAAATATACGCATACAACGCGCGAAAACTTGATGAAGTGCTGACGGATAACTTTACATTAAGAACCGGCAAATGGGGAGGGGAAACCAGGGGGCGAATTTATAGAGATTGTAGAGAAGCAGCCATGTTTCGGATCTGCCTGCGGAAGATTGAGCCCTTTGACCACGAAGATTTGGCAGTTGAACTACTCAAAAGACAACTAACTTCGCTCTCTCAATCGTTCACCCTGCAATATGATGACCGCGAAGATTCGGACTATGATGATGAAGTGACGAATAATTTAGAACACCACCAAGAGATAGTGGATGATTCAGATTATAATACCAAAATACTCCAATTGCTGCAAAGCGACGACCCAGCAAACATAGAGTTGGCTTTGCAGCTATGTGTAGAACACGATGGGGTATATAACAATGAAGTAGCCAGGTGCTTGCGAGACCATGTACTGTTGTGTCTGCGCTACGGTTTGGAATTGGACTATTGCAATACAGTAACGCAATTGTATATAGAGGAGAAGGGTTTGAAGAGTTTACCACCCGAATTTGTGCAGTTGCAAGCTTTGGAAGAGTTGAGCTTATGGAATAACCATTTTGCCAGTTTACCGCCCGAACTGAGTAAATTGAAAGCTTTGAAATACTTGAATTTAGAGGGTAACTTGTTTGCTGGCCTTCCGCCTGAGATAGTGGAATTACAAGGTCTGGAATTGTTGAATTTAGCAGACAATAGATTGACCAGTTTATCCCCTGAAATAGGGAAATTACAAAGCTTGGTGGCGTTGATATTGGAATCTAATGGTTTAAGCAGCCTTCCCCCTGAGTTGGGACAATTACAGAATCTATTTGAATTGTATTTGGATGCTAATAGATTAACCAGTCTTCCTCCTGAACTGGGGCAACTACAGAACTTAGCATTGTTGAGCATCATGGATAATAAATTATCTGATTTGCCTGCTGAATTAGGGCAATTGCAGGCGCTGACAAACCTGGCATTAAGCAACAATCAGTTACAACACTTACCGCCTGAACTGGGGCAATTGCAGGCACTGGAAGAATTCATTATTGGGGATAACTTACTCGCCAGCCTACCACCCGAATTGGGGCAATTACATTCATTAACGAGATTTTATGTCGAAAATAATCAACTTACCAGCCTCCCTCTCGAACTGGGTCAACTACCCTTACTAAGGGTGTTGGATGTAAAGAATAATCAACTGACCAGTTTACCCCAAGAGTTAGGGCAGTTACAAAATCTGCAAAATTTGTATCTGCAAGGTAATCCATTGCCACCGAGTGAGGTAGAAGCACTGAGGGCAAAATTGCCTGAATGTACCATTAGTTTTTAGGACTAGGCTATTCACTCAAAATCTAACGCGTTCTGCTAGCAAATTTATCACAACTACTCTCAAAAATGATAAGCCCAACAAGCGCTTAATTGACTACTGAGAAGAAAAACAATGGATGATTCAGGTTATAACACCAAAATACTCCAATTGTTGAAATTTAATGGTTGTTCTTGGTCTCATCGTACTGAGACACTATTGTATACATCTTCTCTTGTTTTGTCATATCTTTTGGGTACAAAGCTAAGCCAGCTTAGCACTCAACAAAACATGGGGTTTAGACGTAGGGATACACATTAATTTCACAAAAAAACTGATTATACTTAACATAATTTATAGTTATAAAACATTCGAATAACAAGCATGTCCTCAAATACACACTCCCGTTTTTTCAAAAATGAAGATCAGAGAGGGGAGTAGAGAAATGATGAGTTAGGCCAGCTTTAAAATTTAGGAATAAAAAACGTACCATGCCCACCTCGACAAAAGACAAGTAACGACCCACTCTGCCCACAGGCAACAGGGGCTGTTTTTTATCAAAGGTTGTGCGTTCGAGCCGAGAGGCAAACAGCGCCCACTCATCGTCTGTCATTGACGGGGCAATCTGCTCGAAGTAGTTTTTGATTTGTTGCATAGGGGCAAGGTATAAGGTATTGACGACAAGTTCAACTCTGCCTGCCACACAAAAAAATCCCTTTTCTCTCCAAAGCAAATGCTCAGAGAAAAAAGGGAAATCATAAAACCGTTGCCATAGTTCAAACAACAGTCATCGACCATCGACTGAAAACTATTAACTAACAAATTCATAAACCACTGAAAATAAGTATACTATGATTTTGTTAGTTGTCTCTGGAACAGGAGGCAACTTGAAGCACCGATATGTATCGGTATCTAAGGACTTATTGCTTAAAGCTTGCTCCTGTCGGTGCTATGGACTATTATTAAAATTTACCTGGCACCAATTGCTTACCAATATATATGCGGTAAGGGTCGTCAGACAAGCCGTAGTTTACTGCACTCATTGCCAGCGAACCATTGCCTTGCAAAGTAAGCACTTGGTTGGTATTTGCCGGGTCAATAAGTAGGGCAAGCAACCGAGCCCCCTCGCTGGTACTTACACTAGGGCTGCTGCTGCTTTGGGTAGCCTTAAGTTGCCACAGATAATTTGCCTTTTGACTATTGTTATAAGCCACAAAGCTTATTGTGTTACCGTTGCGCTTCAAAAACTTATCAGGAGCTGCTGCCGAGGCAATCAACAACGTGCCATCGCCTTGGCGTTTAAAAATAAAAAACTGGCTTTGGTCATTCTTGCCAGTTCGCGCACTGCTACTGGTACCCGCTGTTGCAAAGTCTGGTTGTATTGTCACTATTTTGTTGCCTTGGCGAAAAGTGAGCTGATAAGTAGTATAATCACTCTGGGCATAAGTGACATTTGCCAACAGGCAAAGCCAAGCCATACACATTAAATATCGTTTCATTGGTTTAATTCCTTTAGGTTTTTAAGTATTAAGACAAAATTAGTTCTATATAGTGAGTTTATGCAAAGTATTGACTATTAGTGACTTGATGTTGCTTGTCGCTTGAAACTAATAGCTTGCAACTACTTATTTCTTTAAATTTTGAACCTTCTTTTCTAATGCTTGCATTTTCTGCTGCATTTGTTTCATTTGCTTGTTTTGCTCAATCAAGTGCAAGGTAAGTTCCTCTACTTTTTCTACCAACAATACATTGATTTGTGCCACGTTCATGCCTTCTTTCTCTACCTTAGCTGCCTTGGGCACTTTGGGCAAATGATGGTGGGCGTTGATATAAGCCTCTACTTGCTCAAGTGGCATCAAATCATAGTTTTTGGCAAACACATAATCAGGAAAAGAACCTACATTGAGGGTGAGGCTGTTGGCTTGTACGCTGCCGCTAAAATTAGCCGAAGTACCTGTCAAAGCACCTGCTAATTTGGCGGTGCCATTCACGTGCAGTTTTGCCAAAGGGTTGTTCGTGCCAATGCCCACGTTGTTGTTGGTATGAATACGCATGGTCTCTGTCTCGGCATTGTTTTTAAACACAATGGCATCGTCTCCGCTGTTGTCAGTATCGGGGCGAAAGTTGAGCGTACCGTGGCTACTAAAAGCCCCGCCTTCCAAATGAATATCTCCCGACTTTACGGTGAACTTTGCCAAGCTATTGCTTGCCGTGGCAGTACTAATACCTAAGCTCAATCGCCCATCGGCGCTCAAGGTCATTTGGTCGCCATTATTATAAAACCTTAGCGCCGAACCACTGTTATGAGTACGTCCAACAAACCAGTCGTGGGTGCCAGCTTCTATCCATAATCCAGCATTAGAACCCCCAACACGCATACGTCCTTCTACATGAAGTCTTTCTGCTGGGTTGCCAGTACCAATTCCCACGTTTCCATTGTATCGCAAACGCATAATTTGTCGGTAAGGTAAGCTACTGCCACTGCTACCACCTGCACCAAACTGTATTCCCTCATCGTGGTTTGAGCCATCATCATTGGCTTGAATCACAATTCTTGAGTTATGGTTAATCCATTTTACACTTGAGCTGCTAGGTTGACTTTGACCAACAGCCGTACTTGCATTCAAACATGAAATAAAGGCAGTAGCTGCCAATCCGAGATATATTTTTTTTATTAATTTCTTCATTGTGAATTTAGTTAAGAGCAATCAGTCGGTAGTCCACAGCA
Source organism: Microscilla marina ATCC 23134 (assembly GCF_000169175.1). Lineage (NCBI taxonomy): Bacteria > Pseudomonadati > Bacteroidota > Cytophagia > Cytophagales > Microscillaceae > Microscilla > Microscilla marina. The sequence goes on along the minus strand of NZ_AAWS01000008.1, from coordinate 273,321 downwards.
CCCACAGGGACAAGTCCCTAGATGCCGATGAATATCGGTGCTTCAAGCGACAAGCCACAAGTCCTTAGATACCGATGTGGTGCTAACAGGAGTTTTGTAGTTAGAGCAGAGGATTCACTGATCGCTATATTTATAATTTAATTAGCAGTTAGCTACTTGTCGCCTGTAGCTAACTGCTTGTTACTTCTTACTTATTGAATCGTCAAGCGCTTAGTAAGTGTACCCCAGGGTGTTTTCAAAGTATAGAAATATACCCCTTTGGCAAGGGCTCCGCCTTGCGGCGTTTTGCCTTGCCAGGTCACCTCATGTGGTCCGGCGGTTTGGGTTTTGTTTACCAACACTTTTACCCGTTGACCCAAGGCATTGGTCACGGTCAATGTTACCCTGCCATCTTTAGGTATCACATAAGTAATAGCCGTTTGCCTCTTCATCGGGTTGGGGTGGTTTTGGTACAGTTTCAAACCATTGACAGGTGCTACCTGAGCCGCTTGCAGGTCTTGCGCCAAACGGAACACATAAGGCTGGTCTACTTTGCCTTCCATCTGTGCCGACTGTACCGATAAAGTATTGCTCAAAGCATACGCTTCGCCATTGGCTTTATTGACCAGTCTAAAATCCAGCTTTTCGCCTTCCTGGTGGCTATAAGCGGTCATAAAATAATACCACTTGCCTGCTATTTGCTGAGGTACCGCCATCCCACGCACTTCGTTATTGGCATACGCCACAATCAAGTAATCGGGCTCATTTTCAATTGCTTTGCCTCCTTGTTGCAACACCCCGGTTATGTGGTGAGCAAAGGCATAAGCGTGTGGGTTTACTGCTAGTTTCAACTGAGCCGCGTTTTGCCACACTTGTTTGTTGGGGGCAGGCACTACCGACCTTATGCGGGCATTGCTGCCTGTGCCAACGCTGGCGTAACGAATGCTAGAGTTTTGGGCTACTTTTATTTTGTATCCCTGGTTAGGAATCAAATGAGTGAGCGAACCTACCCAAGTGCCTACGCCGTCTACCCTAATGTATTGGGCGCTGCCCGCACGCGAAGTGATCACGTCGCCAATGCTGGCATCTGGTGTCATACGTCCCAACGCCTGGGTAATGGTCATGGCATCGGTGCGGGTATAACCCAAGGGGTTGTTGTCGCCATCGTTGCCTTGGTTGGCACTTGCGGTCAAAGCTATAGGTTGGCTGGCATCTATTGTGTACCCGCTGAGCTGTAAAGTACGAGGCGCTTGTACTTGCACCTGATAAGACTTAGCAGTATACAATGCCGTAAGCGAGCCCGACCAGGCAACACCATTGTATACCGCCGATTTACTGGCGTTGGTGCCGTGTTCCGAGATCACATCGCCTGCGCCAAACCCAGTAATTTGGCTCAGCGAAAGCTGAGAAGTATTGGCGGCATCGCTTACGCGGAAACTCATCCAGTGGTAGCCCGCTACGCTCAACTTGACCGTATATTGGGCTTTGCCCTGGTAGCCTACATCCAGGGTTTGGTTTACACTGCCCCCGCTGGTAAAGTTGCCTGTACCTATGGGGTTTTCCTGGCAAGCCGTATCGTCCCATAAGTACACTGTGTAGGTGTCAGCGGCAGTCTTAGAATAAATGTTGAGGCTTGCGATGGCGTTGCCTCCTGCCATCTGTACTATGCCTTTGCCTACCAACGTGCCCGCGCTGTTTCTTACCAACACCGTTTTGCCCTGAGCATCGGCGTAAGCCTGCCCATTTTTTTGCAAAGAAAAAGTAGCACTCATCTGGTGGGCAAAACTGGTAGGAGCCAGGCTAAGGTAAGAAGCATCGCAACTAACAATTACCTTGATGTCTACCGTCTCGTACCCTAACAAAGTAGCTCCCTGCGAAATTTTAGCTTTTACCTGCCCGTTGTAAGTGCCCGCACTTAGCCAGGCGGCCGTCTCAAAAGTCATTGGGTGGCTATTGCCCGACGGTAAAATATAGGAGCCATTGCTTTGCGAAGCATTGTTGGTCACTTTGAGCCACATAGGTATTTCAGTCAGCTGGTATTGCACCTCCGACGCATTGTCGTTTTTCAAGGTCAAACCAAACGAGCTACCATTACCCGTGGTTTGCGCCACGGTGTGGTTGCCTTTGTTCCAGCTCACGTAGTTACCGTCTACCCTAAACGTCCAAGACTTACCCGCTGCTGGGTTGCCGTATTCATCTTTGATAGCATTGTCAAAAATAGTTGCCGTAAGCAGTGCCCCTTCCAACAATTCGCTGGGGTAGTCGCTCTTAGGCTGAATAATGAGCTGATCTTTAGCCGAAGAGGTAGTCACCGTTACCGGAATATCCTGAATAATGCTGGCTATTTCTAAAGGAGCCGCTTGTTGCTGGGTAACAAACGAAAGCCCGGTTTGCGTAGTACTTCGGGTTTTTGCCGTATAGTCGCGAATGGCTTCCCCGTCTAAGGCATTATTGTCTAGTACATAATATGCCTGTAGCCCATTTTCAGTGCCCAACAAACGCTTGTGCATGTGGGTACGAATGTCGGCTGCATCTAAGGCTTTGCTCCAGATACGTACTTCGTCCAGGCCTCCTTTAAAGCCCTGTCCTGCGCTGGCTTTGCCTATAGTCAGTGGGTCGTTGTTGGTCGTAAAGGCATTGATGCCTGCCGATACAGTTTTGTTGAGCACCCCATTGAGGTATATTTTCAATGCGTGAGTGCTGCTACCTTTTACAAACACCACTGCCACGTGTGTCCAGCCATCGGTGCCCAGGGTTTGGGTAGAGATGGCATCGCCTTGCCCGGCGTATATTTTATTCCCTTGAATAAAAGAAATATACATGTTGCTGCCCTTTTCTATGATGGGCGTAGGCAAGGTGGTGCTGTGCATGCGGCTTGGCTTTACCCAAAACTCCACTGTGTAAGCATCTGCCAAATCCAGCGCCGACTGGTCGGGTACCGTCACCTGGTCTGCCACCTGGTCGAACCAAGCCGAAGTAGGTACATAGGCATTGCCACCCAAAATACCTCGCAGAGATACGTTCAGCGGATTGGCGCCTTGGGCATCTAATACGGCATCGTAAGTAGCACTAAAGCTTGCCACTTGCGTAGTAGCTCCATTGGCAGGGGTTACTCCGGTAATCAATGGTACTTTGCGGGCAATGGCGCCGTTGATCCACTCGCTGGGCGTGTTGGTTTGCCAGCCTTCGGTTTCGTTGCCGCATACTGGTACTACCCGCACTCTATATGCCTGGTCTGCCCCAATGGCCGACACATCTAAATCGTAGGTATAATATCCCTGACTGTCTGTGTTGCCCAAATCACTGATTTTTACATCTTTGGCAAACTGAATAGTATTAGAGTTAGGCAAGGCAAACTCCAGGCGCACTTTCTCAAAAGTAGTGTGTGGCGTGACTGCCTTCAACCTGAACTTGAGCAAATTATTGGCAGTGCTGTTTACTACCCAATTGGCTACCGGGGCGGCTACCGACATACTGCCCGCACAAGGCGCATGAAACTTTGCGGTCAGCTTTACCACATCGCGCAAGCGCACATATTCCGACCCATCCGAGTTGTACAAAGCCGCGCGTTTGTCTTCGCCTTTTACGTAAGTATAGCCCCCTTGTCCGTCCGATATTTTTTCGCCTTCATAAAAATCAAGCACGCCTTCGTCGCAAGCCGAGTAAAAGCTCAGCGGAATATTGGCAAACTCGGTAGGGGAGGTGGTTTCAGCCCGTTTGATGTATACCTTCAGGGTTTTAGACTCCCCTGGTTCAAGGGTATACATTCGGGGAATCAACAAGTTGCCCAAGCCTTCTACCCGCACCGACGCACCCGAAGGCAAGTCAGCCGAAGGTACCTTAAGCTTATAGGTTTTGGCAAATCCGGCATTGACCGCTTCATTGGCTTTTTGGGTATTGCGTATGGTTACGTCAAACACCGCTTCGCCCGTAAGGTCAGCCCAGCCAATGGCGTTGGCACTCACTATTTCTACCCCTTGACGCGCCACCGTGTTGGGCTCTATGGGGCACATAGATTGTCCGGCATTGGCAATAATTACTGGAGTAGGATACTTGGGGTCGCGACGAAACACTGCGTCAAAACTATCTTCAGCTTCATTGTCGCTTAGGTGAATACTGATAGAGCTACCACTGCCACTACCGCCTTCCTGATCGCGGCTAAACTCATAGCCCAGGTTGAGCTCTATTTCGAGGTTGAGCTTAAACCCAAATATGGTCAGATTGGTATTAAAATATTTGGTCAGGTCCAGGCTATGGCTGTGACTCACTTTGTTGGTGGTAGACTCGTTCTCGCCAATGGTATAATTGGTAGAAGTACCTCCTCCGCCAAAAGTGATATGGTTGCTCGGTAAACTCTTGGTACCCGCCTCATTGCTCATGCTAAAGGTGGTATTGTTTTGCCCGTCTTTTACCTGCTGACGTTGGGTGGTGGCTTCCGTCAAAATCGTTTTCCATCGCTCAATGTCCTGAAGGTAATTCTTGATCGTATCTACCTTGCCCCGGTCACTTACCGATAAGTTTTCACGTTTTTTGTTTTCAGCCGCAGGGTCAGCCAATTTACCCCGCAACGATGCGATCAGGTTATCGAGGTTAGGCAGCAAGGTATTTTCAATGGTCCAGCGTGAGTATTGAAACGACGCCCCTGGCTCGGTAGAAGCCGTTGCATCCTCTTTGTTGGCAGTGGCAGTACACCCATCTACGCTCACTGTATTTCCTGAGCCAATGTATACCACATCACTGGTACCAATAAATACATCGCTTTGGGCACCTGGCAACGGGCTGATGCCGCTGGAGGTACTAATACTTTTGTCGAAGCTGAGCGAGTAACTGCTAGAGTTGCCTATTTTTACACTATGACTGGTGCCTATTTTTCCGCCAGCGGTTACGCTTCCGGTAGACGACTCATACAAGGCAACCACTCCACCGCCAAAACCTGCCCAGGCACCCATATATGCCGAGTGTTTGGTTCCGGTAGTGATTTTAGTGGCAGCTTTTCCGCTAATGTTATTCGAGATAGACACCGAACTGTTCAGGGTAGAGCCCGAAGACCACTTAATACTACTGCCATCGCCGGGTGGGTCGTACAATACTTGTTGTACATTAGGGTAAGTCAGGGTAAAGTTTTGGTTTTCGTCCTGTACTGTCCCCGTGACCCAGGCGCGCAAGCTGGTAGATGCACTTCGTTCGGTTGCGTTGATGTCCAGCGTACGGCTGTAGTTTTTTGCCGGGTCGTTGCCAGGATCTTTCAAAAAGTTGGGGTAATTAGACCATACAATGACGGTGTCTATGCCACTTTCCGAAGTAAAAGGCTTGCTGGAAGAACTACCCACGGTTTTCGAAGCCAATTGCCCATGGTTGAGTTGTAAATCGCCTGCTACATAGTATTTGGTGTTTGCCACATAGCATTTGTTACCACTGTAGTTTTCAAAAAACTCCAGGCGCACCTGATACTGTTGTTGTTGCTCCAGAATATAGTTTTGTTTGTCGCTACAGTAATTGGCGGGCAGTGTTTGGTCAAAGCTTTTCCATACAGGCACTTTGTTGGCATCTTTGCCCAGTAGCTGCACTATGCTGGCCGCTACCTGCAGTGGACTGCGGTATTCTATGTCTACATTTGCCCAGCCTTTGGTAATGTCTATGCCAAAGCGGGTTTTTACAATGTTGTTGTCTGTCTGATTGGTCAGCGTAAGCTTATACACCCCCGGCAACAAACCATCTACTGAAAATACAGTACCCGCAGTATTAAATATATCCGCCGCTTTTACCGTGGTGGCTGCCGTAAACTCTTTGCTAAACGCTGGGGTAGTAATATCGGTACGCTCCAGTTTTACATTCCACAAACCTATGCTATTGTTGCAAGGAATAATAATGTTTCCGGTAATGCCGTAACGGGTATTGTTATAAAACTTTTGCCCCGATTTAGGCGCGTCTACATTCAAGGCAATCTTTTCCTCGTTGGCGTAAGCCCCCTGCGCGCTGTACTCATACCTATACTGACGGGTATAAGGGTTTACGATGGCCGCATCGTATTGAGGCATCGTGGTTTCGTCGCTGGGTTGGTACAACAAATTCAACGAAAGTGACTGACTACCTGCTGCCGAACTCACCGCCCGCAGGCTTTTGGTGTCTTCATTGAACAAGTAAGACGCCTTCAACTGCTGTACATCATTTTTTATGTAGTTGCCCGTGCGCAGGTTGTTTAGCAAGGCAGGGCTGTAGTTAGTATGGCGTAGCTCTATCAAGTGCAGGTTACCCTTCAAAAACTCGCTTTGGGTGCTGCCCTCAGACCTTGCCCCCAAGTAAAGGCTTCCGCCTAAATCGCTGGCAGGCAGGGTAGTGCTGGCAGTTTGAGCTACAGTAGCGCTGGCATACAAATACAAGGTTTGGGTGCTTTGGTCATAAGTAAACCCAAAAAACTGCCAATCGGTACTTCCGGCAAAGGGTACCTCTGCCAACGATGCGTTGCCTTTGTACAAAGCCAGGTAAGTATTGTCTCGCAACACCAACCTTACATTGCCTATTTGCATGAGGGTTTGCAAGGCAGGAATAGCGCCGCTAAAATCGCCTCGCTTGACCCAACCCGACCAGGTAAGCCCTTGGGTAGGGGCAGCAAAGGCGCCCTCTGATTTGGCAAAGTCGTTGGTGCCATCAAACTTAAGACTTTGGGCACCCAGCGATCGTGATTGATAGGGATTTTTTACCCTGAAATTCTGAAAGCCAATGGGCAAACTCAACGAAAACTGTCCAAAGTTATCGGTCGCCTTGGGTTGCCCGTCTGAACCATTGATTTGCTGAAAATCTACTTCTCCTGGCGTACGCCCCGACGCAAACTCAAAGGCTTGTCCGGCGGGTACCGGATACTCTGTATCTCCTTCTTTGTAATACACATACCCGGTCAGGCTAAACTGAGACTCATCGGTAAAGTCTATCCCTGTTTTGCTATAGTCGCCCACCGTAGTGCTGCTTTTCAGGGTACGTACATGGGTAGCAGGGTTAAACGTATGATTGGTTTTTTCGGGGTCTATAGTCAGCACAACCGAACCACTGCCATAATTGATCTCACGCATGTCAAATATGCCCGCCGCATTGGTATAAGTCGCATATTTGAGCGTGGGGCAATTGGCAACACGGGTCAAAGTTTGGGCGCTTTCGGCGATATAGTCCCCTTTGGTGGTGGCTGCCTGGTTGTAGGCGGCGTCTTGAGTGTTGAGGTCAAAGCGGTAATACAACAACAGTTTACTATCTTCGTCGCTTTGGATCACATAAGGTCTATACTTGCCTATTTGTGCCGTAAGGCGGGCGTTAAACTCAGCGGTGGTTTCTTGACGCACCGAGTTGTCCAACTGGGTTACATTCACTTTGTCCGCATCCCATATTCTGAGTTCATCCAAAGCATAAGTAGCTCCCGCCTGAGCATTGAGGCTAAAGTTGTTCAATAACCCAATGTTGTCATAGCGATATGCCGTAGTATTGCTTACATTGGCCACCTGTATTTTCTGAGCATCGGTGCCGTCTACCTCTTTGCCTCCATCTACATAAATAGCGCCCCCACTTTGTGAGAAAACTACCGCATAATGGTGCCACTGCCCATCGGTAACGGCAGGGCTGCTAAAGCTGATATACTCCTGACCGTGTTGGTCGAGCGTCTTGATACTGCCATTGCCCAGCATTTGTATGTTGAGGTTGCCCAAGGCAAAAACTGTATTATTGCCTCCGCTGCCCTGGTACCAAAACTCTACCATAAAGTCGCGCGCCAAACCATTGTTTTTAAACACGTCAGCATTGCGAATGGTTAAGGGCTGGCTGCCCGCCCCAAACTGCATGGCGTGCCCGGGTAGGGTAGAAGCCCCAAAAGTAACGGCTACCCCTGGGGTGCCCACGCCACTCGACGACTGTACCTTGCCCGCAATGCTTCCGTTATGGAAAATAAAGCCATAGTCGGTGCCTTGTGCCCCGCTTACGCTCCCTTGCGATACTTGTACCTTGTATTGGTCAATTTGCCCCGGCAGCAGGTTGGTATTCACAGAAAAAGTCATGGGGTCACCCACGGCTTTGTTAGATGCATCAATCAACCTTTCGCTGAAAGCAACGTCGTTTTTGTATATGGTGTATTGGGTGGCACCCTTGACGTGTGGCCAGTTAAGCACCACTTCACTGGCATAAGCCCCCTTAGAAGCAGTGAGATAAATAGTCTCATTTTTGAGAATGGGATGCTCAATGTTATTGCGCACCTCCATCAACGTATGGGTGGTGCTCCCTTTGGTGTAGCTGCCCACTCCTTTGCCCATGTTTTGGGCACCTGGTACAGAGTTGTCCCAAAGCATTGTTTTGAGCTCCGAGAAAACCACCGAGGTCATTTCGTGCGCCTTGCTGTAGTCACCCAACAAGGTATGCAACCCCTGGTAAGTCACTTCAGACAGGTTCAACTCGTCTTTGGCAAAGCTACGGAGCCAGTTTTGCGCCACCTCTCTATCGGTTCGGGTGGTGTTCCAAGCCCTTATCTCGGCAATCTCTAGCGAGTAACTGCTGTTTTTGTCCCGGTAAAAAAACAAAGGACGGTGAGCAACATTGGGCAAGTTCATCAACAGCTCGCCCCGTTTGGCACCGTTGATATAGATTCTGAAAATGTGCGATTGCCCACTCAACGACTGAATGGTAAGCATGACATGGTGCCAGGCGCCCGACTGTACCAATGGTTGGTTAGTCACGGCATCGTTGAGGGTGATACTTTGGCTCTGGCTGCCAATGCTCAAATGCAGTTGATTGCCCGCAGTCATTTTTAGCGAAAGCGACTGGTCATCGGGCAACATATCGGTTAGTTCCCAATCGTTGCCACTAAAGGTAGAACGTATCCAAAACTCCAGAGAAGCTTCACCCGCATTGCCTTGGGCAAGTACCTGGGGCAACTCAATGCCAGTATTGAAATAAGTGGCGTAATTTACGGCATGCATTTTTAAAATGCCATACTCTTTTTGTGCGTGCAGGGGTCCGCTTCCGGCCAGCATAAAGGCCAAAAACCAGAACCAATAGGCGTGTAATATTTTATGGTGATTCATTATATAATGGGTTAAGTTAAGCTGTGGTGATTTTTTCAATCCCTCCATTTATTTTTCGGAGAATATGCATCTCAAAATCAGTTGATGATGGCCTGCCTAAGGGTCAGTGATACACAGGTAAAGGCAGGTGATGAGGTGGCGTTTAGGTGTAGTTGCTGACAAAGGGGTATTGATTTTAAAATAAGTCATTGTGTGTTTTTTTTAAGTGTAAAAAATAAATTAATGAAATATTAAACTGGCGAATTGGATTTATGCAAAACAAAGAATGGTTTGGCTTAAAGTCTAAGAAAATAACTATACAACCTCTCTACTTGGTCATTATATGAGGTATACAATTTTGTGTAAAAATCTTGTTATCAGAGGTTTATAGGGGAGGGTAAACCTTAAGCGGTCAACCCTTAGATAGCAGTACACATCGGTGCTGCAAGTGGGATTAGTCGATGGTGGAAGTTTTAAGATTGGGCGAGGTGGTGGGGTTGTGAAGACACCATAGCCGTCAGGCTAAGAGGAGCATAGTAAAAAAATCACTTAAAAATACCGTCACCGCCTCAGCGAGTGTCCCCACACGCTGATCGAATCGCCAAAATTTGGATACTGAAAGATGTTTCAGGGGTAAAAAAATAGTAGCCTGACGGCTATGGTGAAGACACAAACCGAGGCGAAAAAATAGTAGGGTAGCGTAATAAAAAGCAAAACCAATATAAGGAAGTAAGCATTGATGGACAAATATTTTAGTAAAATAGCTACTACGGCATCTAAGGACTTGAGGCTGTAGTAGCTATCGCCTAAATACTGTGGGCTATTGATGGCAAAACCGCAGATAATTATGTACCTTGCTCATTTTACAGTATAAACTAAAACCCTCAAAGTCATCGATTCTTCTATTACACATATCAGACCCCGGTTTAAGCTAATGGTACCTTGCCACCACCAAGAGGTCATGGACAAGGTGGAGCTATTGCTCGAAAATACGCCCCCCCACATAAAAGGGGTAAAAGCCAACGACTTGATTATATTAAACATAGTGGGCGAAGACGTTCACTATTGGTCGCCTCAGCTCAACCTGAGAATAGCACCCGACGAAGACGACGAACAGCAAACCAAGGTATCGGGGCTGATTGGCCCGCGTCCTGCCGTTTGGACCTTGTTTATGTTTATCTATTTTGCGGTGGGCACCCTGGGGCTTTTCATTTCCTCTTTTGCTTTTTCAAAAATATTGATGGGGGGCAGCTCTAGCCTAATTGCGGTGTTTCCGCTGACCATTGTGTTTTTATTGACCGCCTACGGGGTGGGTAAGTATGGAGAGAAGTTAGCCAAAGACCAAGTAGAGCTCTTGAAAGACTTTGTAAGAGAGGTGGTAGATGGGCAAAAGTCTACCGTTGATGGCTGATTGTTGGCAACAAAAAATAGGATGGGTAGTCCAGTTGGGCAACCTAGTACTTTTAACCAATAAAAATGAGTATACTATGAGTTTGTTAGTTGCCTGTAGAACAGGGTGTAACTTGAAGCACCGATATGTATCGGCATCTAGGGACTTGCCCCTGTGGGTGCTCTGGACTACCCATCATTGATGCTTAATTCCCCCTACTTACCAGTTTCTGTAGTAGCAAAATCAGCCGTCAATGCCTCTGCCATCGCCTCTTTAAGTTGATTATCGGCGGCAATGCTTTGCGCGCTCAAGCCGTTTAACCTTGCCTCAAAACCGTAGTCCTGGCACCATTGCTCGTGGTGTTTTGCCAGTTGTTCAATGCCATCGGCAATAAACACCACCTCGTCGTTGGTCATGGTAGGGTGCAGCGAGATGCGTATCCATCCGGGCTTGTTCGAAAAATCTCCCTGGTTGATCATGTCGGTAATTTTCTGCGATTGTTGAGGATTTACATTGAGCAAATAATGCCCATAAGTGCCCGCACAAGAGCAACCTCCCCGCGATTGAATCCCAAATTTATCGTTGAGCAATTTCACGCCTGAGTTATAATGCAAGCCATCGATATAAAAAGACAAAATGGCCAAACGGTCGCGGTGCTGCGAAGCAAGGATGTGTACATTAGGAATGGGTGCCACCTTGTCCCACAACAAATCAAGCAACTCGTGCTCGCGCTTAAGTATGTTTGCTACCCCCATCTCTTGCTTGAGCGTTATACACATTGCGGTTTTTATTGTCTGCAAAAAAGCCGGAGTTCCTCCGTCTTCGCGGGCTTCTATATTGTCTATGTACTTGTGTTTGCCCCAAGGGTTGGTCCAGTCTACGGTGCCCCCTCCGGGGTTGTCAGGAATACGCTGTTGGTACAAGTGACGGCTAAAAATGAGTACTCCTGCCGAACCTGGTCCACCGAGGAATTTATGTGGAGAGAAAAATATGGCGTCCAGGTGAGCTTCTTCTTTGGCAGGGTGCATGTCAATGGCCACATAGGGTGCCGAACAAGCAAAGTCGACAAAACAATAGCCCCCTGCGCGGTGCATTTTTTGGGCAATTTGGTGGTAAGGGGTCATGATACCTGTCACATTCGAGCAAGCCGTTACCGAGGCAATTTTGAGCGGACGTTCCTGGTAATTTTCGAGTAGTTTGTCTAAATGGTGAAGGTCTACCAATCCCTCGGCGGTAGGTTGAATAATCTCAACGGTCATCAGGGTCTCCAGCCAACTGGTGTGGTTCGAGTGGTGCTCCATGTGGGTAATAAAAACCACCGGGCGTTGGTCTTCGGGGGGCATTTCCCGGTATTTTAGGCCTAAAATGCGCTGAAGCTTGTTTACCAGACGAGTCATTCCTGAGGTAGCAGTAATGATCAGGTCGTCTTGATTGGCATTGACATGTTTTTTAATAATGCCTTGAGCTTCGTGGTAGGCGTGGGTCATGGCCATGCCCGTGGTGCTGGTTTCGGTATGCGTATTGGCCACCAACGGCATTAGCTGCTGTTGGATACGGTTTTCTATAGGGGCATAGTTTCGCCCGCTGGCAGTCCAGTCGGCGTATACTACTTTTTGGGTACCTTCCTGAGTAGCTATTTGGGCGTTTATACCTATAATGCCCTGCCTAAACTTGTTGAAATAATTCTCCATGATGATGACTGTATAATGTAATACCTTTAAAACGCCTCCTGTGAGCCGATGCGTACTATTTTTCGGAGGATAAAGATAACGAATTATTCAACAGACTTATACATGGTGCGGGGCACTACTTGGGGTACAATAGTTCAAACGCCCGGTATACTGCCTTGTGTAAGATGGTGGTGTGGTCTTCGGTAAGAATAGGCTCATAAAACAAAGTGAGGTGCTTGTTGCCCGATTGCCTGATGGCCTCGGTCAATTGGTCGGCTACTTTGTGCATAGTTTTGTGCTCTTTGCCTAGCGATATAAATATTTTTTTCCTGAGGGTAGTATGGGTTTTAAAGTATTCGGCAGCTTCTTTTACCAACCACTCTTCGTCCCACCACAGCGAAGGGCTCACAATGATGTAGTTGTTGAACAAGTGAGGTTTTTTTAGCAAAAATTCGGTAGCAACCAGCCCCCCCAACGACTGCCCAATAATGGTATGGTGCCCATTGGTTGTATACTGGGTATTTATCAATGGTTGCACTTCGTTTTCTACAAATGCCATAAACTTTGCCGAGCCACCACAAGTAGGAATCCTTTTTTTATACTTTTGGTAACGGGTAGGATGGGTAAAGTCCCGGTAACGGTCTACATTGGCTATGCCCACTACTATAGATTTGGGCAACAAGTGATACATATTCATAAACTGGACTAGTCCGGCAATGTGAGGAAAATCTTCGTGTGCCGACCCATCGAGTACATAAATGGTAGGGTAGGAGTCTGCCGATTCAGAATTATAGCCCTGAGGCAAGTATATATTCAATATCCTTTTTTCGTCCAGTTCTTCAGAGTCTATCTCCTCTATCAAGGCGAAAGGCATCATTTTTTTTGCCTTGTTGTATCTTTTATCCATGTGGTTTTGGGCTTGCAAGGGGTGGTTGGTTGTCGCCAAAAAAAGCAGTGCAATCAACCACAATATTACTGTTTTCATCTTTTTTTACAAACTAATGGTTCAACGCCCAATAATAGCTGTAAGAAATAGACACTTTTAAGCATTGTTTGCCAACTGCCCCAGCAATTTGCGAATGGTCTGTTTTTGTTAGAGCTTGATGCCCATCAAGGTTACATCATCGCGTTGTTCGGCATCTTGTTGGTGGTCCACCAAGGCTTGCTCCAGTATTCTTTGCTGCTCCTTCAAGGGCTTGTCTTGATGTTTTTTGATCAATTCATACATCCCAATAAAAGAAAAGCTTTTGCGTTGAGGGTTCGGCGTATCTGCATACCCATCACTGCTTAGGTACAACTTGTCGCCGCGTTGCATGTGTAATTGCTGGTTATTAAAAATTCGGGCTTTGTTATGTTGCCACCCGCCAATACCTGTACGGTCGCCTTTGATGAGTTCCATTTGTCCTTTGTGGCTGTATATCAAAGGTCGTTTGGCACCAGCAAAAGTCACCAATACTTCCTCACCTTCTTGGTAGTCTATCCGGCAAAAACAAATATCCATTCCGTCCGAATTATCAGACTGCTTTTGCTTCAGCGTTTTTTCCACCCCGGTATGTATTCGTTTTAGTATTTGGGCAGGTTCTATGCATTGATTTTTATTGACAATATCGTTGAGCAACGAAAAACCTATCATAGACATAAAAGCGCCTGGTACTCCGTGCCCGGTACAATCTACCACCGCCACAAACAAGTGTTGGCGGTGTTGGCTCACCCAGTAAAAATCGCCCGATACCACATCTTTAGGCTGAAATATTACAAAATGCCCGGCAAACATTTGCCCCATTTTTTCCTCAAACGGCAAAATGGCCTGTTGTATCGTTTGTGCATACCTGATACTTGCCATAATCTTGTCGTTTTGGCTCGACAGTGTTTTGTTACTATTGGCAATAAAGTCTCGTTGAGACAAAATCTCTTCGTGGTTTTGCATCAACTCTTCATTTTGGGTCGCAATCTCTTCTTTTCTTATTTGCAATAGCTTATTTTGCGACTCAATCTGGTCGTTTTGTTTGGCTAATTTTTTGTTTGCCCGGCGCGACATAATAAACCCCGCCAATACCAGAAGAATGACCACGCTCAGCAAAATGCCAATGCCTATATACAGTTGCTCCTGAGCTTTGCGTTTGTTTTGTTCGCTCTGTAGCTTATGTTTTTCATTTTGTAGTTTCAGCTCTTGCAACGCCTTATTTTTATTCAGCAATTCATTCTCTTTCTGAATCTCTTTCTCTTTCAGTTCTTTTTGTTTGATCGCCAGCTTCTGTAGTTTGTCTTGTTGCTGCAGCAAGGCAATTTTTTGGGCTTGTTTTTCTTTATTGAGCTGCTGTTGGGTCAGCAACAGGCTTTGTTCCGCTTTTTGCCGTTCCAACTCTTCCTTTTGTAGTTTGGCTTTTTGCAAGGCCTTGCTCTGCTGTAGCAACTCCCGGTCTCTTCTCAACAGTTGGTTTTCTTTGGCTTTTTTGTCCTTTTCAAGCATTACTTTTTTCAAGGCAAGCTCCTGCACCTCTTTGTCTACCAATAACAGCCTCAACTTATTCTCGGTACTGTCTATCTCTGCCTGTCTTTTGCGCAAAGCATTTTGCCTTATACGCTCCTGTTGCATTTGTTTGTCCTTGATTGCGGCATATAGCTTAAAGTACTTCAATGCCCGTCCGTTGTTTCCTTTTTTTTGGTAAATAAACGACAATACATCATAGCTAATCACCAACGACTGTAGGTTGTTTGCCTGTTCGCCCAGCTTTACCGCTTTGGTGGTGTAGTAGCGTGCATCTTCGAGGTTGTTCATCGCCAAAAAAACCGCCGAAATGTAATTGTATAACTCCGCCGTTTTTGCCTGGTTGTTTTGTTTTTCTCTTATTTTTACCGCTTTCGCAAACGTAGCGAGCGATTGATCATTGTTGCCCAAAATCTGATAAATAATCCCTTGATTGCTCAAAATTGTACATACATTCTCAAGGTCATTTTGCTTGCGGTAATATGCCAATGCTTCGTCAAAAGATTGCAGCGATTTGCGCAGCTGCCGGGTAAACTTATAAAAATACCCAATGCTATTGGCAGCTTCGGCCACTCCAGTAGGGTTGTTGGCAGTTTTTTGTAGTTCTTTTATTCTCAAGCTATGCTCTAGTGCCTTGGCGTATTTCTTTTGAGTTTTATAAATGTCTATAATGCGGGTAAGAATAGAGATTTGCCTTGGTAAATCGTTGCTTGCCCGATAAGCATCCAGCGATTTATGGTAATAAGAAAGGGCTTGGCGATAGTTTTTAAGCTGTAGGTGTACATAGCCTATTTTGTTCGATAAATGGGTAGAAGGGTTGGTTTGATAAGCGTTTTGGTAGTAGCGCAACGCACGTTCGTTTACTCCCCATTGCTCGTAGAGCGCTCCTATTTCATAATTGATGGAAGACAGCGTTTGTTGATTGCCTGTTCGGTCGTAGCTTTGGTATGCCTGAATGTAGTAGTCCAACGAAGTAGCATATTGCTGTTTTGCTTTGTACGATCGTGCCTTTTGAAGCAAAGCTTGCGCTTCGGTTTTCTGTGCATGTACTTGTCCAGCCAACAATACTATCAATCCAACGCTCCATAAAATAATGAAACGTAAAAGCTTTGCTGCCATCCCTTGATAATCTATTGTCATGCGAAATAATATAGCTACAATGTACTCAACCGTTTGAATCGTTTTTTATTTAAGATATAGGTTTTATTTGGTAAAAAAAAGTATTTGAAAAAGACAAACTACAGTTTTATACTCACCTCAGCCAAAAAGAAACGCCCAGGATTGGGAATCAACGAGTTATAAAATCCATTGCTTCTTTGCGAAAAATTATCGCCACTATCGGCTGCGTGCACGCCTGGTTGTAGAAAATGGTGATTAAACATATTATTTACTTTGACCGAAAGTGTGACCCGGTCGATGTTATAAGACACGTTGGTATTAAAAATAGCATGGGGCGCCAGGGTATGCCCCCTTGCATTGAGGGCGTTTCTGGTATACAAACTGCGTTCGCCTACCATGTTGCTCCTTAGGTTGAGCCCCAGTCGCTCGGTTAACATCAAGTGTATGCCCAGGTTCAACTTATGGTTGGCTATGTCGCCTAGCGGAGTGTGGCCGTTTTGCCATTGTTGGCTATCGTGGTCAAACCTAATGCTACTCATGACATCACTAAAAGTATAATAAAGGTAGCCCTTGAGCCCTTTGCAAAACCCCAAAAAATTGGGCAATACATAGGTAAGCTTATACTCCAGTCCGATTACTTTCCGGTCTCCGGCGTTTTCAGCTTCTTCTTTGATCACATTTTGGTAGTGGGCATGGTACAGCGATAGCTCCTGTAGCAAACCCGCCACCTTGTGGGTAATACCTGCCTCAAGACTGCGTACTTTTTCGGGCTTTAGGTCAGGGTTGGCAAGTCGGCCGCTCCAGCCTCCCCATAACAACATAGGAGCAGGTTCCTGAAAAGCTTCCCCATAGTTGAGCTTGAGAGCAAGGTTGCTCACCGGGCGGTAAATCACCGAAATCCGGGGATTGACTACCTTGCCATATACCGAGTTATAGTCAAAGCGAATGCCTGTGTTGAACCTGAGCTTGCCCAAATCATAAATACCCAGCAGGTAGCCCCCCACATCATGGGTCACTATTCTATTACTGTTAGGCGTCACCCTTACCGGGGCAGGGGGGCGGTAATAGGCGCTATCGGTGCTATAAGCAATGCCTGCTCCTGCACCATAAGGTCCTTCGTTGTCAAAGGCGATACTGCTAAATACCCCCTCCCAATACCCCGGCACATCATACGACTTGGTCAGGTGCTTAAGTTGGTACTTCACCCCAGTAAGTAATTGCAGGTTTTTCCTCGGCGAATAATTCCAGTCACTGGTAAACAACCAACTGTCGTTGAAAGTGTTCCATTGGGTGTAACTCACAAAAGAGTATTGGGGGTTGGTGCCATCTGCTACAGCTTCTGCCCAGTCGCCCCATATCCGCTGGTGTTTGTACAACAACAACGACCTCACCGTCAGGTTTTGAGCCTTTTGGGTATGCTCCAGGTAGTATTGGTTCGAGTTGCTGCTCCATCCGGAGTTATTTTGTCCTTTGTCGGCATTAAATTGCGCCCCAAATCCATCGGTAGTGTTCCAGTTGATGATGCCCAATTCCCAGTTTTTATAGTTAAACTTGTTTACCGACCCCCAGTTGCTGGTAGGGTTATAGTAAGTGCCCAGTTTGCGCCCCCGCTTGGAAGTAATATCGAGCAAAGGCCCCCACACGTTGCGGTTGCCATACCAACGATTAGACAAATACCCCCAACGGCCAGACAAATCTTCTTCGTCGCTGTAAAAAAAACGAAATCCGCTGCTGTAACTCACTTGTCCTACTTTTCCTCTCAAGTGTACATCTGCTCCTTGAGTGTTAAAGCTCCCCCCGTGAACGCTGGCCTCCAGGCGGTTACGTTCAAGTTTTTGGTGTTTTTTGGTCACAATATTGATAATGCCTAAAAAAGCATTGGCTCCATACACCGCCGATGCTGGTCCGTATAACACCTCTACCCGGTCTATTGCCTTGATCGGGTATTGTTTGCTTAAGTAAGCTCCGTGGGTCCACATGTGATTGTCTACCTTGCCGTTTACCATAATAAGCGTACGTTGTGTGTAAGGTGTGCGGTAACCCCGCTGGTAAGCATTGATTTGTCCAAAACCACCAGAACTATTGATAATATCAAACCCCGGCAAATCGCTGATGATCTCATCTATGCCCAGGTAGCCACGTTGCCTAATATCTTCGGCTGTAATAATCACGGTAGATGCCGGGGTTTCGAGTACCGACTCTTTGATACCAGAAGCAAGCGAAGTAGAAGAGCGAATATCTTGTACCGACAGTTTATAAAGCGAGCGTGAATAACTGAACAGGGTATCTTCTTGAGCTGTTGCACTAAAAAAACAACTATTGAGCACAATTAATAATAAGCAAATTTGTTTTTTCATAGTTTATACTAATCAAGCCATAGTTGTATCTTAAGCACCGAGGCATAATTAAATATATCCTCTTGACGAAGCGGCAGTACTTGTAGGTAAAAATGATTAAAATCCTGTTTTTACATTCAGCATGACAAAGCCCTAAAAAACATTCAAATACCGGTATTTGAAAGAAACTACGTAACTTTTGTTCTTGATTTTTTTGAGAAGATAAGCTTAGGAATGGTATAAAAATAAAGTTCTATAGTTTAACAAAAGATGACGTTAAAAATGTAAATTTATTTTGGTACTATTCCTTATTGTGGAAGAGAGCAGTAAGTTGGTTAAAAAAGGGTAGCGTGGTGTTTTGCGACTCATTGCCACAAAAACCTTGCAATATATCTACGAAAAAGGGATTGCTACGGTTGAACGATTTCGTAAAAACTATTTTTTATTTGCTTGTATTGGAGACCAAATGTTGCTTCTGATTTTCAGTTGCGCGCGGCTCTTTATTAAAAGAAAGCCCGCCAACAAAACGGGCAGGCTTTTTTTTAGGTGTTGTATTTACTTTATTGTGCTACGGGTTCACCCCAAAGGTTTTCCAAAGTATGTGGACTGCCTTGGGTAGTCCAGAATGTGCCGTCTACATAGCGACGATGACGGTCAAGCGTAGCAATTTCTTGCATGTCTTTTTGGGTCAATGTCAATGAAGCCGCTTCCAGGTTTTGTTTCATTCGGGCAGGGTTTACCGACTTGGGTATGACCATCGTTTCCCGTTGAATTGCCCAGGCAATGAGCACTTGCGCTGGAGTAGCGCCGTGTTGTTGAGCTATAGCACCTATGGTACCATCTTCGAGCAACACAGGTTCATCGGCTGCCTTCATTCCATCCGGGCGACCTTTAGAGCCCAGTGGCGAATAAGCAGTCAGGTAAATACCGGCTTGCTGGCAAAAGTCAAGCATTGCTGGTTGCTGCAAATAAGGGTGAAGCTCTATTTGATTGACCGCAGGCTTTATATTTCCGTGGTCGAGCAGGGTTTGCAAACGCTCAACATTAAAATTACTTACCCCAATATTGCGTACCAGGTTTTTGTCTACCAGTTGCTCCATTGCTTGCCAGGTGCTGGTTAGCGACAAATCATCTGGTTTTACAAAATCGGCTGGTGTATTGGGCATCACAATGTCTTTTTTGATCGGCACAGGCCAATGTATCAGGTACAAGTCCAGGTAACCAAGCCGAAGATCTTTCAAGGTCTTTTCCAGGGCGAGTTGTACATCATCGGGTGCGTGGGCATTGTTCCAAAGCTTCGACGTGATCCATAAATCTTCACGCTTTACGACGCCTTCGGCAAACAATTCGCTCAACGCCTTGCCTATTTCTTCTTCGTTTTGATAAATAGAGGCACAGTCTATATGGCGGTATCCCATTTTTACAGCTTCTTTTACTGCATTGTATACTTCTCCTGGTTGAGAGTTCCAGGTGCCCAATCCTAATACGGGCATTTTACCTTGTGATAATTCGTGAGTTTTGATCATATGCTTTTTGGTTTAGTGATATAGTTAATGTGGTTGTAATGCACAAGCGTTGCTTGGTACACTATCTAATAAAAACAATTCAACAGGGAGATTAGTTTTTGAAAGCGTCAATATTTTTTTGAACAATTAGATGATTATTGCCATACGTAGGGGGATTAAAAGAGTGGTAATCATTCGAGGCAGGGGGGAGTCCGCAGCATTTAATCTATTTTTATACCTGGCAGGTTTTTAAAACCTGCCAGGTATAGTATTGTTTTACTTCTATCTTTTCAGCACACGTTTGTTTACAATATTATTCAAAAAGTTGTCTTTGAACGCTTTACCAATAGGCACCTCTTTTTCTTTAATAGTCACAAAGTTGTTATCTACTGCTTTGATGTGCTGCATGTTGATAATGTAAGACTTGCTCACCCTTATAAAAAGGTTAGAAGGCAATTGCCCTTCAATGGTTTTGATGTTCATTGCCGTTACTATTTTTTGGGTATCGGTATACACAATCACGTAATCTTTGAGCCCCTCCACATAGTTTATTTCGCGAAAAAACACCTTCATGTATTTTCGGTCGGCACGTATAAAAATATAGTCTTCTATATCGGCATTGTCAGAACCTACCGGAGAGTCAGAGGTTTTGTCAGTATTGGCAGCAGCAGGAGTAGTATCAGTACTGGCTTGTTCTCTTAGTTTGTAATAATAATCTACCTTGTTTACCGCTTTGATAAATCTATCCATAGAAATGGGTTTTACCAGATAGTCTATCACATCGAGGGCGTAGCCTTCCAGGGCAAACTGTGGATAAGCCGTAGTTAAGATCACAAAGGGAGGTTTTTTGAGGTTCAGGGTTTTCAGAAAATCCAACCCGGTGACTTCAGGCATTTGAATGTCTAAAAACATGAGGTCTACCTCATTTTTAGATAAAAAATCATTGGCTTGCATCGCATTCTCAAAAGAGCCTATCAGCTGAAGCGAAGGCAACTCTTGTATGTTCAACTTCATTCCTTCCCGTGCCAGCGGTTCATCATCTACAATAATACAATTCATAATTTCAATTTTAAAGTCACTTTAAAAACGGTTTCGTCGTTTTGAATGTCTAACTCGTGTTTACCAGGGTAAAGCAGTTCTAACCTTCTACGCACATTGACCAATCCAATGCCACTGTTAGGGTCTTTGGGCTGGTTGCTTGGTTGTGGCTTTTTAGAGTTTACAATCACAAAATCGAGGGCTTCTTCTTCTTTGTGCACATTCATTTCTATATGGATGTACGGATTGCTTGCCACATTTAACCCATGTTTGACGGCATTTTCTACGAAAGGTACAAAAATAAACGGAGAAAGCATCTGCCCATTTACTTTTCCATTGACTTTAAAATCTATATTTGCGTTGGTTTTTCTTATTTTTTCCAGGTCTAGCAAATTATTGATGTAAGTAATTTCATCTTTCAATGCCACTTGTTTTTTTGAGCAATCGTATAGTTGATAACGCATCAGGTCTGACAACATAAGCAAGCTCTTAGACGCTCGTTCGGCATCGATACGGGTAAGCACATAAATATTGTTGAGGGTATTGAATAAAAAATGAGGGTTGATCTGCGTTTTCAAAAAATCAAGCTCTGTCTCTAGGTTGGCACGCTCCAGATGCCTTATTTCTTGTTGGTTTTTGATCCAGGTCTTAAAAAACTTAAG
Source organism: Microscilla marina ATCC 23134 (assembly GCF_000169175.1). Taxonomy (NCBI): domain Bacteria; kingdom Pseudomonadati; phylum Bacteroidota; class Cytophagia; order Cytophagales; family Microscillaceae; genus Microscilla; species Microscilla marina. The sequence goes on along the minus strand of NZ_AAWS01000008.1, from coordinate 252,099 downwards.
TGATACCGCCGTGCCCAAAAACAAAATATTGATAATATAATAAGCCGAGTGTGAGTGAGTGACAAAGGTAATGTCCCCTTCACGGGTAAAATCCAGCCAAGTGGCAAGGTAGGTGGCCAAATCGTTGATGCCAATAAACAAAGCCGAAAAAATAAGGTATTGCAACACTTGCCCTCTCATCAAAAAGGTAGGCACCAACACATACAAGTTGGTATATACCATGGCCACGTCTATAGCTACGTGTAACAAAAGCCAGGGCAATTCATTCGACAGGTTAGACTCCGAAAAACTTTGGGCAAAATTGTCTAAATCAAACAAAAAGATAGGGTGGAACAGCAAATAAGCAATCCAAAACAAAAAATGATGGGTAATGCGATATTTGTCACTAAAAAATGTATAAAAGTAGCGGTTTAGTTTATCCGAAAAATTATTCTCCTCCATTGTATTTAAGGTTGTTGCATCATCATTGAGATACCCAAAAGATACTCTATTCCTTACTGACTTGCTTTTTTTTTCTACCAAAGGCTTTATTTTTTATACAAATCAGTTGTTTTCGCCATTCTTGAATAAATGATTAAAATCAGTCGGTGGCCTCTTTATACCTTATTTGGTAATTTACCTCCTCTACAGGCAGTGCCATATCTTGCAAAATACGTAAGACGGTATCACGACGGTTGGGGAAGTACTCCAGCAAGAGAGGGATCAATTGATAATTGAACACCTGCGGCAAATCTTCCATTGCCTTGCCTATAAAAAAAGCCTGCCCTATCAGGTAATCAGGGGAGTTTTTTTCTTGTAAAATTTTTTCGTTCAAATCTTTGAATACCTTCTTCACTTCTTTGTCTGCTATCAGAGAAGCATCAGGATAGATGGCTTCAAACACAAACCTTCGGCGCAAAGCTGTGTCAATCAAGGCAATAGAGCGATCGGCAGTGTTCATCGTGCCCAAAATATACAAGTTGGCGGGTACGGTAAAGTTTTCGCCGGAAGGCAAGGTAACCGATAAACCATTGTCTGAGCCATAACGTTTGTCGGATTCTATCAAGGTAATGAGTTCGCCAAATACCCGTGAAATATTCGCCCGGTTAATTTCATCTATAATCACCACGTAGTTCTGGAGTTGTTGCAGGCTCTTTTCTGGTTTGTGGTTTTCTTCATATTGCCTTACTGCTTGTACCACTGCTTCATAATATTTTTGATTGATGGCGTCTTTTACAAAAGTGACATCTTCATAAATATTTTTCAAGGTGTCGATATTCATCTCCTTAGACTCATTTTTGATAATGTCGCGTTTGGTGCGTCGCTTGTAAAACAACGTGGTGTCGGTCATCTCAAAAATGATAATAGACTGATAAATGCGGTGTGAACTATCGAGGTACACTTCAATTTCCTCTGTTTCGGGATCTATGTTTTTAATGAGTAGCTCATTGAGCAAGTCTTCAAATCTTTTCTTAAACACCTGTTGCTGACTAAAGGTGTCAAAGTTTTTGCGGGCACGGTCTGCCATACGTTTAAAAATACCATCGCGGCGTTCAAAGTGCAGGGTACCCATATTGGTATTAGGGCGCAAGCCCTGAATAAAATCTTCGTAGCTATAGCTTTGGTGAAAAGTAATGAAAGCAATCTGAAGTTTTTCTTTATACGCATTGAACCTTTTGATAAGGTCAGCCCTGGGTTCCTCTGCCAGCTCCTCTAAGCTTTTGTTCTCAATCATTGCCAATGCATAGTTCACTGTTTGGTAGGTTTTACCTGTACCCGGAGGACCATACAAGATCATATTTTTGGGGTACAGATGGTTTCTTGTGGTGAGGTGATAGTGGGTGGGTGCCTCTTCTGCTTGAGAGCTTTCAGGTGTTTGCAAAGGGTATTTTTTTTCAGTCATTGCTATAAGCTAAGGTTACAATTTTTGGCACTTATAAAGTATAAGCCAGCGTTGTTTTTGGTGTTTGCAGTCCATAGTATTTAGTCGATAGCGCCTGCAGGGGCAAGCTTCAAGCGACAAGTCCTTAGATACCGATGTATATCGGTGCTCAACAAAGTTAATCATCAACCAACTTTGACCAAAATCACTGTGGAGTATTGTTTAATATAAAGTTAAGTAAAATGACTGGTAGAATACAAGGTGTTGGCTTTCAAATGTTTATTTTATTTTTTTTAAGTGTTAAGTCGATGGTTTTCCCTAACAAAATTTGGTGATTTTTGAATAAGCCCACTGGTAGCTGATGACTACTTGCTACTGCTTGACAATCTATGGTGTTTTTTTTAGTCCTGGCGGCGACGCAGGAAAAGCGTGTCGGGCAAAGTACCCGGACGTTGGTTTTTGAGGGTTACCCGAAGCGAGTCATACCCCGGTTTTGACAAGACCAGCATCATTGTTTTTTTGCAACCGTTTTTTTCAAAAAACCCCGAAACAAAGCTTACTTCAAACCTACCTGAGCTATCGGTGAGGTGTGTCCGTTGTGCTCGCCTTACAGGGTAGATGTGTACTTTTACCAAGGGAGTTTTAGAGGCATAGTCAAGCACTATGCCTTGGGTAGTCTCCAGGCATTCACAGGCAAACAGCCCACCTATTAGTAATAAAAAGAGTGCCTTTTGGAGCATTTGCATTTGCTTAATCTTGTAAAAATCCGTCAATGTTTACTACCTCAAAGGTAGGGTAGTTGCCCTGCACCAAATTGTTGAGGTGCATTTCCAGTTCTGCCCAACTGGTAACCCGTGCCAGGTGGTGGGTGCCTTTGTATACTACCTGAGGCAACGACGCAATGGGGGTAAGCCTGGCTTGAAAATGCGCCAGTACTGAATGTGCTATAGTAATGCTCACCAACATGGTTTTATGGCTTTTTTCTAAGGAGTTGCCATCTTCTGCGGTTTTAATAGATTGCTCGAAAGGGTTGCCCATGTTAAGCGATTTGATACGCCTGCCATAGATATGCAGGTTTTCCAGCGGAGGTTGGAGAGTGGCCTCATGAAAGTTGGTAGGATATACAATGTAGTCGGCATCGTCGAAAGTTTCGAAGCGCTCGGCCACCACCAAGCCTCCCATTTTTTGGTCAGAAAACTTAAAAGTAAGTACATCCCCCTTATCAAAAAAGAAGCGCAGTTGCTCGTCCTCTTCTTCTTGCACAGGAGACATTTGCTCAGGCACGGGTTTTTCTTGAAGATCTTTGTCCCAGGAACTCTTTTGCTGTTGATAAAAAACCTCGGCTTCCAGTATTTCATTGTAGTCGAGGTAGCGCTGCAGCGACTCGTCATGGGCTAAAATCGCCTCATTGCCCAAGCCAAACAGTAGGTTGATGTCTATATTAAGTGTTGCGTTGTAGCCCAGTTTAAATTTAGCGTCGTACATCAGGGGCAAATCTTCGGCATTTTTTAAGGTATACAACATAAACAACAAGCGGCAAAGGTTGTCGTTGCTGTTTTTCAAAAAATGACAATTCTTGATTTCTTCTTGTAGTAGGGTGATGATCAAGGGGCGGTCATCGCTCGAAAAGTGCTGGTATAATTGGCGGGTTACTTCCTGGCGGAAGCCTGCGTGTTGGTCTTTGTTGCCTTCCCAACTATGTTTTTCGGCGTCAATCAGTTGAAACTTAATCTTATTTAACAGGGTTTTATCAAAAGGATTCGCCTGGAGCATAGCCACATATTCTGGAATGATTATCATCAGATTTTTTTATCGTTTTGGCTTAAAAGTAATGAATTTATTAAATTTTGAAAATGCAAAAATAATTTAGTATTAAGTTTGAAAAAAACCTGAAAACAAAGGGATTATTTTCAGGTTTTGTATATAAATTCACTACTTCATCAAAGTTTCATTTGAATCAACAGGGTCTGATTTTTTTGCTCGCCGTCAGTAAATGTAATGGTGAGGGCTGCTTTCATATCATTCAAAATTACGGGATTATTATTGGCCATACTTATAAAATAAGGAGCGAGCGCTTTGGTATAAAAAGACTGGCTAAAACCTTGGGTAATCTTTCGGAATGCCCTGGAAATAGTTTGGTCATAATTGACCGATTTTGCCTGAATATTTTCAAGCAAACTTCGCATTCCGGTCACCAGTATATTCATTTGTTTGCCACAGTCAGGGTTCATTCTTATAATGCCACCAAACCACATATTGTCTCCCACCAGGCGCTCGGCATAACGCCCCTCTGCTGCCGCCAGGGCATTGTCTACTTTCTTAAGCGTAGCTTCAGCAGTTTTGGCATACGACCTAAAATCGGTAGGTTGCCCGTTGCCAAACCCTTCATTGTCAAAGTACAGTTTCCATAAACTGCCGTAAGCTTGTACCTTCAGGCGTTGGTCTTTGCGGTAAGTATAGTCAGGAGAGTAAGGCATTACACTGGCAAAAGCGTTGGCCAGCACCTGAAGGTGTACCTCAGGGCGTTGTTGTAACAAATAGAGCCAGGTAGCCCTCATGTCGCTAAAGGCCGTTGGGGGAATCATCAGGTCAAAGTTGAATTGCACATTGGTAGCATCTCCTTTTGCTGTAAGTTGATGGAGCAATTGTGTAGTTTGGGCATCGAGTTGGTCGTTGTTTATAATGCCCCAGGTACCTGCAAGGTTCAACAGCTCGGCTACTGTGTCGCGCTCTTTAGCCTTGAGTTTTTTTTCGGTATGGTTATACTCTACATGCAGGCTATAGTCAAACAAATCTACCGTAGGGTTTGCGGCAGGTTGGGGCATTTGGGCATCCATGCCTCCCCACCAACTCTGGTTGTACCCGCCCAGGCTGCCATATTCGTTATAGCCTCTTACACCACGGTACACCACAAATTCTTCTTCCTGTCCGTTGTTGAGGCGAGTGGTTACTTTCTTGGCAAATGTGCTCTTGTCGCTGCCACCTATTTTAAAATTACCCACTCCCAGGGCAAAACCCCAGCTTTTGTTTCTTTCTACCGACTCCGAGTTTACATAATCAAGTATTTGCACATTGTCTTTATTGGCCGAGGCTGCCACCAGCCCCTGAGTGCTCATGAGTATCAAACCTTTGTGCGACTCTGCCAGGGCAGTGTCATTGATGAGGGCTTCTATCAACACCTCTTTGGTAGATATGTAGGAGTAGTCGTAGGTAAAACCTGCCTTAAACTTTTGGCTCGCCAACTTGGTAATGTCTTCTTGCAAATTATTTTTTACTGTCGCTAGTTTATTCAGCAATTCGTGGCTTTTGTTGAGCGCATCTTCTACTATATTGGGTATATTCAAGCGTTTTGCCAGTGCCTGAATAGCGAGTTTTTCCAGTTCGCCGAGCTGATCAAAAGGTACCGAACCATCGGCTATGTTTTGTAGTTTGCTTTCTACTGTTTTGAGTTGGTCGGGTGCCAGGTTGGTAGCGGCGGTCATGAGCTGGGCTATTTTTGAGTTGATCAGCTCGGTGATTTTTCCAGGGTTTTTAAACGACAACTGTACATTGAACCCTAGTGTGCGCGATTGATTGGTAGTTTTTGCTTTTTTTACCAATACATGGTACTTGCCTTCGTTGGTTTTGGCAAACACCAACTGAAAACTGTCTTTTACACTGAACTTTACCCCCATTTTGCCATTTGTCTGGACGTCTAAATTGAGCACTTCATTGTTGCCCAGGTATTTTTGCAAAGCCGAAGCCCCCGCAATGAGCAAGTCGGCAAGGTTAAAGCTTAAATCTACCCCAAAATCTCCATAAGCTTCAAAGCTCAATGCCTCGCCCGGCTGCAGTTTTTTTACCCTATCGAGCGAAAAAATAAAAGGCATGCTTGCCACATCTTTTAAAATAGCCTCCTCTACAGTAGCACTGGGTTGGTGTTTGAGGTAAGCGCAGTGCTTGATTTGAGTACCTGTTTTTATCCCTACGCTCAAGCCCTGAATCTCCGTACTGGTTCCGGCATTTGCCTGAATGTTTATACTATACTTAAGCAAGGGGCTGTTGGGGTCAAATTTCACCAAATCCTTTGTCCCTACAATACCATCCTCGTCTTTATCTTCAGCCAGGTTGTTAAACAGTTGAATCTGGTGTTCGAGGTTCATACTGGTAACCAAAGTAAGGGGCGAGAACTCCTGCGTGTCGATATTGAAAGGAGCCAACGCATAGGTAATAGGCTCTTTGATGGCGTCAGAAGCTTTGAGTTCTTTTTGCGAAAAAATGGGGCTTAGGTTAAGTTTTTTAATGAACTCTGTATCGGCCAGGTTCAACACTTTGAGAATATCCATAATGATGGCTGCTTGGGTTTATAAGTAATTACAAGTGGCGAATGAGTGTAAATCACTGAAAGTCAGCTAGGAATAGTTACACTTATTCATTTGTTATGTTTAATTTTGATATAGTTATGCAGTGTACGCTGTGTCAGCCTGTGGGCAAATAGTAGATGCCACCCTAGAGAAAGTGTTGTTTTAAATGTAGTCACATCAAATACTGATAGCGTCACATAGTGATAAGTTTGTACACCATAATGCAATAAACAATTGCTGTGAGATTCTTACAAACAAAAGCAGAAATATCTTTTATCTACGCACAAGATATAAAGTGGTCATTGTGTTCTAGGTTCTAGGGACTAGGTGCAAGGTTATAGGTACAACTTGTTTAACTCCGTTGAGCTCATCATAGCAAGCTGTAGATTCGGTTCATGGGCAATTAATAAATTCATAGCGCACTTATTTTCAGTTAGTTATAAACCCTATAGCAAACAAATCCCTTTGGGCTTGTGTCATAAGCACAAGCCCAAAGGGATTAGAAAACAAATTAAAAAGAAGCAATTTAATCTAATACAAAACCATCTACCTCTTTACCCTGAACACTCAACCGGGTCAACTGTATAATTGCCCATTCGGCATCGCCTTGGGTGCCGGTTTTTGCCAGCTCTACCAAGGTCTGTATGTCTACTTCGGTCTGTTGACTCCAACGCTTTTTTACATGTTCGCGGGCAACCTTGTGGCGATTTTTACGACGCAACACTGCCTGGTCAAATTTTTTAACAAAAGGAGCTTGGTTGATTGATGGCGATGTTTGTAAAAGTTTTTGGGCTACATAGGTTTGTATCTTTGCATCGGCGTGTTCTGCCAGGTAAGCCAGCAGTAGGGCTTCTTTGGTAGAGCTTATCTCTATTTTTTGCAACAAAGCCAAACCATAACTGCGGGTAGCTGCCATTGGGCTATCACACAAAGCCAATAAATTATCTACAAAATGACTGTCTTCCACGGTGATACCATCAAAATATGTTTTGGCAAAAGCTACTGTTTCGGGCAAGTCAGACTCAAGTAGTTTCAACGCAAAGTCGGCTTTTAGCCCTTGCCTCATGGCTTGAGTATGTCCCCATTGGCGTACCTTGGGTAGTGGGTGTATGCATATTTTATACAGGAGTCTGGGGTCGTCTAAAGGTGCTTGCCCCTTTGCTTGATGGTGCTTCAGCCAATCAATGAGCGTATCCTCAAAAAGTGGTGCTGTAATATTGAGTACTTCGTCTCCTAAAGTGGATATTGCCTGAGCAAAGGCTTGCTTGAAACCAGTCAGGTAGGCAATAGGCATTTGGCGTAACAAACCTACCCACACCTGCTGAGGAATGTATTGGTGGTACGCCAATAGTTTGTCAGGGTTTTTACTGAGCGCCTTTACAAAAAGCGCCTTGTTTTTAGTGTTCAGTAGTGTTGCCAGGCGTTGAACAAGCACTTGAGCCGAATGCGTTTCTTCAAGCATCAATCCTACCACCTGGTTTGTTTCTGCTTGGGTAACCTGGGCGTGTGCCACGACGGTTAGCAAAGTCTTAAGCCCCCAGGTATTTTCTCCCAACCTTTGAATAGTATGCGCCAAAAAGCCCTCGTCTATAGACAACGTTTGTTGGGCAAATTGAGGCAGGCATTTGTGCAGCAGTTGGGTACGCTGTTCGTGGGCAAGGTTGCTCACCAGGTACAAAAACATCAAAGGGTTGCACTCAAACGATTGGGTGATTTGACCAAGCAATAAGTGGCGTACAGGGGGCGCTCCTTTTTTGATTATAAAAGCAATTTTTTCGGGCGAATAAGTATACAAGTGCTCCATTTGATTGCTGTGGCTTGCCACAAACCATTGCATAGCACTGGGTGCCTGTACATTGAGCTGGAGCAGTTGCCAGGCATTTGCCTTTCGGTTGCGTACCAGTTTGCCCCATATCTCGCTTACTTCTCTTGCCCTTAAATAACGTTCGGCGAGTTCCCAACCAAAGTTTACCACCGCTGGATGGGCTATAAACATATAGTCAGAAAACTCCTGTTGTGCTCCATTGTAGTGGTGGGCATGGTGTATCTTTTGGCGGTAAATCTCTATCAAATCTTTGAGGTGGGTTTCGCTGTGGCGGGCTGCATTGAGCCAATAAGGGGCATCGTAAATGGGGGCATTTTTTGCCATGCCAAACGCCACTTTACGTGTTACTGGGCTATCTGCTTTAAACAACGTTTCGGCAAGGGGGTATGCCTCTTGTGGCGACAGACTAAAGTCACCTGTATGGTGCAAAAACTGGATAGACCGCAATACGCTTGCACTGGTATTGCCTTTTTTGAGCTGTTGAACAACCAGTGTTTTCAACGAGCTTTTAAATTGATCACTTGCTCTCAAGCGTGATTCAGGGATGAAGAAAGACTGATTGGGAGCAAAACTTTTAGATATTTCTCTGGTGTCCATAGCACGAAACATTGTTTAAACGAATAAGACCATTGGTAAGCGTACTTTGAGGCAACCGCGTATTTAACAAAAAATGCTAACAACGCTTTGAGCGCTTCATTGACAGCAGAACAAATATAAGGCGGGGTTTGCTAAAAAACCAATCATTGCTCATATTTTTAACTTTATATTGGTTATTATATTAGCAATTAGTTGTTACACTCATTTGTATGGTTTCAAAGAACATAAAAAAAGCCTGCCCCCATTTATAGAGGGCAGGCAGTAGATATATTACTTATACCTTGGGGTGTGTTAAGCGTAAGTATTCAGCATCACAGGCATTACCAACATCAAAATATCGCCGTTGTCTATTTTTTCGGTGGGTTTCAAAATCCCTGCTTTGTTTGGGGTAGACATTTCTATTTTGATCTCCTTGGCGGTAATGTTACTCAACATTTCTATTACAAACTTGGCATTGAAACCAATCTCAAGGTCATCGCCCTGGTACTCACAGGCAAGTGCTTCGTTTGCCTCATTTGAGAAATCTAAATCTTCGGCAAATATTTGTAAGGTGCCTGCCGCCGTCATTTTCAGGCGAATTTGGTTGGTACTTTTGTTGGCATAAATGGCCAGACGCTTAAGCGAGTTCAACAAACTTACCCGATCTATGGTCAATACATTGGGGTTGTCGGTCGGAATGGCGTTTTCGTAATCGGGGAAACGCTCATCAATCAAACGGCAAACCATCTTGATGTCGTCAAAGCTAAAGAAAGCATTGGAATCGCTGAATTCAGCGTGTACTTCTACCGGGTCGTTGGGTAGGGTAGAGCGTAACAAGCCCAAAGATTTTTTAGGAATAATCATTGTCATGGGGTCGCCTCCACCTACTACATCTTCGCGTTTGTAACGAATGAGACGGTGACCATCGGTAGCAACAAATAGGGTGTGGTCCTCTTTGAACTGAATATAAATACCTGTCATTGCCGGACGCAACTCGTCGTTGCTGGTGGCAAAGATGGTGTTGCCAATGGCTTTGCCTAAAATATCGGACGACAGGGCAATGTTTAGTTTGCTGTCGGCCTGGGCTATTTTTGGAAACTCGTCTGCGTTTTCTCCGGCTAGTTTATAGTGCCCGGTGTTAGAGGTAATCTCTACGCTTTTGTGCTCTTCGTCAATGCTAAAAGTGACAGGTTGTTCGGGCAGGCTCTTAAGGGTGTCAAGCAGTATTTTGGCAGGCACTGCTACGCTCCCTGTGTCTTGAGTATCTACCTCAATCTCGGTAGTAATAGAGGTTTGCAGGTCAGAGGCGCTTGCAATGAGCTTTCCGTCTTCTAAAACAAACAGAAAGTTTTCTAAAATAGGTACTACAGGGCTAGACATGATCACCCCACTGATGGCCGATAATTGTCGTTGTAATAATGCAGAAGAGACGCTAAACTTCATAATTTTATATCGTTTATTTAAAGTATAAGGCTTACTTTAATACGTAATTGCCTGGAATATAATTTTTTGGGTGTACACCCGGCTAAGCGCTTGTTTAAAATGAATGACCTGAGCTAAAAAAAAGTACTTTTTTAACTTCAAATATAAAGTTTAAGCAAGCGCTAAACAGCTAACAAATATACAAAAAATCTGGCTTTTTTACCAGTTTTTTGTGGAGGTTTATTTCACTGAAAGTGACGTATAGTTTTTTTTAAAACAGGGGCTAAAATCTTTGTTTTGGGTAGGGTTCCTAAAAAAATAGGTGTAAGATTTGTGGGAAAAATAACTGAATTGTAGCAAACAAAATAAGACAAAGGCGAGTTAAGTTGCAATCGTTCAAATTTTGTTGTAGTATGGTTGCAACAAAACTCATCGATCAATTGCAACAAAAAGGCTTTTTGCCTGTATAATAAAACCTTTTGTTGTTTTTTACGATAGAAGTTACTTACAAGGCTCTGGCAAATCATTGTGTAAGATTTTGACTTTGACAACCTTGGTAAAACTATAAAAATAACCTACTCCACCAAACGATGTCTTTGGCGGATGGGCTTCTTCAAAAAATAGTTCCATAGCTTTGGCTATGCAAAGATTTTTTTCATCGCCCACCCACAAAATACTTTGTTCTCTTGGAATACTTTATTTTTTCCGTTTTACTTGAAATAGCACCTAATCTAATTTTAAATTCTGTTTAAGTTCGCTTCACTATTTGTGTTTTTACTTAAAAATAACTCATATTTGCGAGCAACCAATAATCACGAGTACTGAATTATGCCAAAAAACTTAGTTATAGTAGAGTCTCCTGCGAAGGCAAAAACAATAGAAGGATACCTGGGTAAAGATTACAGTGTAAAGTCCAGCTTTGGGCACGTGCGCGACTTGCCCAAAAAAGATGCTATAGACATTGCCAATGGTTTCAAACCTACTTATGTTATTTCGAACGATAAAAAGCAAGTGATCGCAGAGTTGAAAAAGCTCGCTAAAGAAGCTGAGACTGTTTGGCTGGCAACGGATGATGACCGTGAGGGGGAAGCCATTTCGTGGCACTTGCAACAAGCCCTGGAACTAACAGAAGCCAACACCAAACGAATTGTTTTTCGTGAGATCACCAAAAAAGCCATTACCACCGCCATACAATCGCCCCGTACTATAGACATAGACCTGGTAAACGCCCAGCAAGCCCGCCGTATTCTCGACCGGCTGGTAGGCTTTGAGCTGTCTCCCATTCTTTGGAAAAAGATCAAAGGAGGTTTGTCTGCTGGCAGGGTGCAATCGGTGGCAGTGCGCATAGTAGTAGACCGGGAACGCGAAATAGAAAAATTTGTACCTTCCTCATCGTTTAAGCTGGTCGCCGAGTTTGCCCTTGAAGGTGGTAAAACCTTGGTGGCAGAATTGCCCAAAAAACTGCCCAATCAGGAAAGTGCCCGTGAGTTTTTAGAGAAATGCGTAGGGGCTATTTATGAGATAAAAAAACTGGAGAAAAAACCCGGCAAAAAATCGCCCGCGCCTCCCTTTACCACCTCTACCCTGCAGCAAGAGGCCAGCCGCAAACTGCGCTATTCGGTATCGCGCACGATGAGCCTTGCCCAAAAGTTATACGAAGCGGGTAAGATTACTTATATGCGTACTGACTCTACCAATTTGTCAGACGACGCCATTCAAGCCGCCAAAAGCTCCATAGAAAACAACTATGGCACGCAATACTTCAAAGAAAGAAAATACAAAACCAAGTCGGCAAGTGCTCAGGAAGCGCACGAAGCCATTCGTCCTACCAGCTTTGACACCCAAAGCGCGGGCAATAACCGGGATGAGGAAAAGCTGTATGAACTGATCTGGAAACGTGCCATTGCCTCACAAATGGCGGATGCCCAACTAGAGCGTACTACAGCCACTATAGGCATAGACCCGGTAGTGTACAATCAAACAGCCAATCCACCCGCCCAGGTACCCGACCTACAGGCAAAAGGGGAGATCATTACTTTTGATGGTTTTCTGAAGGTATACATAGAGTCTACCGACAACGATGACGACGACGAGGAAGAAAATGCACTTACCAAGGGCATGTTGCCTCCTTTGACCGTGGGGCAGTTGCTCAACCTTGATCAAATGTCGGCAACGGAGCGTTTTACCAAGCACCCACCCCGTTATACAGAAGCCAGTTTGGTAAAAAAACTGGAAGAAATGGGCATTGGGCGTCCGTCTACTTATGCACCTACAATTTCTACCATCCAGAAGCGGGGCTACGTAGAGAAAAGCGAACGCGAAGGCAAACAAAGAGAATATCAGTTTTTGCAGCTGAAAAGCGATAAAATTACGGATAAAACCAAAACAGAGACTACCGGAGCCGAAAAAGGAAAGATGTTTCCTACTGATGTAGGCATATTGGTCAACGATTTTCTGACCCAGCATTTCGACAGCATCATGGACTACTCGTTTACAGCCAATGTGGAGAAACAATTTGATGAGATTTCTCAGGGCAAGCAAGAGTGGGTAAAAATGATTGAAGGCTTTTACGGAGGTTTTCACAAAAAAGTAGAAAAGAGTGCCGACATTGACTCGACCACTTTGGGCAAGCAAAGGCTGTTGGGTGAACACCCCAAAAACGGCAAAGAGGTATGGGTGATTTTTGGGCGCTATGGGGCCTATGTGCAAGTAGGCGACAACGAAGACGAAGACAAGCAACGCAGTAGCTTACGCAAAGACCAACGACTGGAGACGGTTACCCTGGAAGAAGCCCTGGAATTGTTTAAGTTGCCGCGCAACCTGGGCGAGTTTGAAGGCAAGCCCATGCAGGTAAACATTGGGCGTTTTGGCCCTTATGTGCGTCACGACAGCAAGTTTGTGTCGTTGGGGAAAGAAGATGACCCCTATACCATAGAAGGCGAGCGTGCCATTGAGTTGATTTTGGCGAAGCGCAAGGCAGATGCCGAAAAGTTTATCAAGTCGTTTGACGAAGACCCCGATGTACAAGTGCTCAATGGACGTTATGGACCTTATATAAAGGTGGGCAAAAAGAATGTAAAAATACCCAAAGACAAAGACCCCAAAGAGCTTACGCTTGCCGAGTGTCTGGAGCTTGCCGAAAAAACCCCTGACAAGAAAAAGAAAGGAGCGGCTGCCCCTAAAAAAGCGACCACTACTACTGCCAAAAAAACAACGACCAAAAAGAAGCCAGCCGCCAAGAAAAAGCCGGCGGCTAAAAAGAAAACAGCGCCTAAGAAAAAGGACAGCTAGTACCATCAAGGGCTGTTGCCCGGAAATTCAACAAAAAAACCTCCCCATTTTCTGTGAAGATAAGTGGGGAGGTTTTTTGTGGTTCTTGTTTTGGTGGAGGCTGTATTTTTTCGCCTCGGTTTGTGTCTTCACCATAGCCGTCAGGCTAGCCTCTTTTTTCCGCCGTCGCTTGTGTCTTCACAAGAGACCAGACTGTCTTTGGGCGGTATTTTTGGGGTGAATTTTCTACACTTGTTTGCTTAACCTGACGGCTATGGTGTCTTCACAACCGAGTTTACGAGTCCTTAGATACCGATGAATGTTGGTGCTCAGCAAAGCTAAATCGCCTCGTCGTAGCGCCTGTAAATAGTGTTTTTCAGAGTTCTGATCAGCTCGTGAAGACACCATAGCCGTCAGGCTACTATTTTTTTTCCTCATGAAACATCTTTCAGTATTCAAATTTTGGCGATTCGATCAGCGCGTGGGGACACTCGCTGAGGCGGTGACGGTATTTTTAAGTGATTTTTTTTACTATGCTCCTCTTAGCCTGACGGCTATGGTGGAGACACGAGCTGAGGCGATGACGGTACTTTTGAAAAACCGAAGCTACAGTTTTACTGTGCTGAGCTCAACGAAGTTAAAAGCTGGGTAGAGTAGATGTAGCGCTTAAAGCATTATATGGACAATTCAAAAACAAAAGGGATAATACGTTTCAATCCTTGTTTTAATGGATGTAGCGCTTAAAGTCCATCATTAAGGAGCTTGGAGGGAAAATAGAAATGTATGGACTTGCCTTTGTAGACAAAGCCGGGGTGAGGTTTCAATCCTTGTTTTAATGGATGTAGCGCTTAAAGTCCATCATTAAGGAGCTTGGAGGGAAAATAGAAATGTATGGACTTGCCTTTGTAGACAAAGCCGGGGTGAGGTTTCAATCCTTGTTTTAATGGATGTAGCGCTTAAAGTGAAGGCTGGAAAGGTGAAACTGTCCCCTGAAATGCGGTTTCAATCCTTGTTTTAATGGATGTAGCGCTTAAAGAACGGAAGCTTGCACAATTTCTGTGAAAGGGAAACCGTTTCAATCCTTGTTTTAATGGATGTAGCGCTTAAAGAGCAAAAGCTCGCGGGCCTCAATGGTCATTATATTCAGTTTCAATCCTTGTTTTAATGGATGTAGCGCTTAAAGAAAAAACGCTATGAAAATAGAAAGTTCAAGAATAAACGTTTCAATCCTTGTTTTAATGGATGTAGCGCTTAAAGTGAAACTTGTCTCTATCCATGTCTTCTACCTAATATAAGTTTCAATCCTTGTTTTAATGGATGTAGCGCTTAAAGAAACATCTTAGATACCTGGACGCTTGCCGAAATGGGTTTCAATCCTTGTTTTAATGGATGTAGCGCTTAAAGAAAAAACGCTATGAAAATAGAAAGTTCAAGAATAAACGTTTCAATCCTTGTTTTAATGGATGTAGCGCTTAAAGTAAAATAGCATTGCCCTACTACCAAAGAGAGTTATTCCTGTTTCAATCCTTGTTTTAATGGATGTAGCGCTTAAAGTAATGTTAGATAGTCCATATAATAGTACTTTTTTAAGTTTCAATCCTTGTTTTAATGGATGTAGCGCTTAAAGTTGTTTGCCGCAACCCTGTAAACACTCGGAAAATGGTGTTTCAATCCTTGTTTTAATGGATGTAGCGCTTAAAGTTGTTTGCCGCAACCCTGTAAACACTCGGAAAATGGTGTTTCAATCCTTGTTTTAATGGATGTAGCGCTTAAAGTTTCTCAAGGATTTTCTTGAACAATTAAGGAAATAAGTTTCAATCCTTGTTTTAATGGATGTAGCGCTTAAAGCTTCTATGCCGTCAAGTTTGTTCAGCAAAGTATTTGGTTTCAATCCTTGTTTTAATGGATGTAGCGCTTAAAGTCTGGACCAGCATAAAAAGGAGCCGGGCTGGTACAGTTTCAATCCTTGTTTTAATGGATGTAGCGCTTAAAGCTGCCAACGTTTCACGCCATTGGCACTCTGAATGAAGTTATTGTTTCAATCCTTGTTTTAATGGATGTAGCGCTTAAAGTCCATGTATTCTTTATTTTGATGCTATGACAATAATGTTTCAATCCTTGTTTTAATGGATGTAGCGCTTAAAGTCGTCTTTTGTTGTTGCTGGCTGATTTACAACACGTTATAGTGAAATTACTATAGGTTAAAATCAAAAAAATCAATACGTCAAAGAGCTTTTTAAGCCCATTTTAGCAAGTTTTCCGAATAGGCAACCTGCTTATATTCAGCTTGTTAAAGGCATATTTGGGACACCCCCAAATAAATTACCCTCCGGCAAAAGTGTTGTTCTACTGAGGGCATACGTTTCGATAGGTACAAGTTGCACATCTTTTTTTAGATTTGGTAGCTTTTGGAAAAATATTTTCATTGGTCACTGCCACCATTTCTTGTACTGCTGCTCTGACCACTTGCTTGGCTTGTGGGCTTATTTCTACCGATACCACTTTATTGCGCGAACGCGTATATACCAGAAAGCCCTCGGTTACTTCCACCCCAAAATGGTCTTCTATCAACCAGGCATAACAGTACAACTGATGCAGGTAGGTTTGGTACACCCGCCCCTCGTATACGGCAAACTTGTAGTCGAGCGGGGCAGCCTTGCCGTTGGCAAGCATCAATACCTCGTCTACCTCGCCCCGCAACACCTCATTGCGCATATACAAGTTGGTATGCTTTGCCACCACGCCCAGGCGTTGCCGCAAATACTTTGGGTTGAGCTTGGTTTTGTTTTCGTGTATCTGCCGCCCTTTTTGCACCTTATAGTGGCGGTCTTCGTGCTGGGCAATGTTGAGCACCCGCAAAAAATAAGTAAAACGCGGACAATACAAATGCTCTATGATCTCAGAAGGAGTAACGCTTATCATTTTGTTCAGGATTTTTGTGATTAAAAAAACAACGATTGCACCTGGTCTGTTACCAATTTTTCGTCAAGCGCCTGCCCCAGGCAAACCGCCTCACGCACCTCGTCTTTGCTCATGGGCAAAATATACACCTTGTCTTTGTCAGCGTCGATTACCTCTTCTACCTGTAGCGCCAGCGTGTCGCGGCGGTGGGCGTCTATAGTGCCCAAAAACACCGAATACTGTACCCGGCTCAGCCCCGCTTGCTGGCAAAACTTGCTCACCTTGGTGCGTGCCCGGTCATTTTCTATGTCATACAATACCCATACAATCATTTGTCTTGTTTTTTTATATATTGTTTAATGGCTTTATTGTTTAATGGTTGCGCGATGCCTTGCAACTACTTAGGGATAAGAAAGTAATTAATTACCCAACTTAAAAAAATGGCATACACACTTGTACTTTGAAACAGTATACTCATTTGCGTCGTGTCTGACCAACAGCGCCTTTCTTTCCGCCGGCGTATGCACTCCTTCGCTAGGGCGACCATTCCGATAAATCGCGAACTTCCATTGCATTACAGCAAGGGATTGCCCCTACAATAAACCTCTTGATTTATGCATAAATGTTTGTATATCAATAATTTTAAAAACTTCGCACAACCCTAATTCCGTATGCCAAAAATAGAAGTCAAGGAAGTTATTTTTTTCGCTTCCCTTAATACAACCGTCTCACAATAGAAATTAAAATGAGAAAGCAGGTTTGCGTAATTTGAGGTGATTAGTGATCTGGAAAAAATAAGATGTGCCAATTTAAGAAAATATATTGTTCTCAGACGATTCAAAAAAAAACGGTGCATAGCCAAAGCTATGAGGCTTTTTTTTTGAGAAGAATGAGGGCAATAGATACACTTTAATGGCTCAAATTATTTATGAAAGATCACTTAGATAATTAAAAACTACAAAATCGTAGTTGTTTGCAGAGCAAGTTACACTTGTGGCTTGTCGCTCAAAGCTTGCCCCTTTAGTAAGCTTTGGGCAAAAGTCACCGCCTCCTGCTTCATAATATTTTCACGGGTTTGTTGCTTACGCCCGTGTTTTATTTTGTCGCCCCGCAAATATTTACCTAAAGCCTCAGTAAGTAAAGGTTTGCCCATTTCGTTGAGTCTTACCCCGTCCTTGATGGCGTCGGTATGCGATTGGTTTACTTTTTTTGCCGTAAAAAGCTTCACTACTACTTGCTCTACGTGCCCCCGGTAAGGCTCAATAAAATCATATACCATGCTGCGTTGGTTGTAGCCATCGCGGTGCATAAAGCCCACAAAAGGATCAATGCCCGCAATCACCAAGGCGTGTTCTACCATACTATACAATATCCCATAGCCATAATTCAAAAAAGCATTGAAAGCATCATGGGCCGGGCGTTTGCTTCTGCCAGCAAACTGATACTCTTTGGCAAGCACATAGCTCAACGTCTCGAAATACAACCGCCCCGCTGTGCCCTCCAGCCCCCGCAATGTGTCGGCAATGGCTTCGGTGTGGTCTGCTTCCAATGCTTCTATCGATGTTTGCAACGCCCTTATTTTGTCTGCTTTTTCGTGCAGGTAGGTGCGTTTACTTTCCCGGTGTTTTTTGAGTTGTTCAATCATTGCTATCTGGTTGCCCAGCTTGGTACTTAGCCATTGTTTTACCCAAGCCGTGCCCACTTCATTGAGGCTCGCCTCCAGTTGTTTTTTGCGTATTTTGGTGGTGCTGCCCAGCTTGGTGTGCCACACCCTGCCTATGGGGTGGTCGTCGTGTTGCATCAGCACAATGTCAATGTTATTGATCAGGGCAAGGTGCATAGCGTCTACGCTTACTGCCGTGCCTCGGTGCAAAAAAATACGGTGTACCGTGTGGGGGGCAATAGGCGCGTGGGCGTGGTATTCCCTGGTTTTTGCATTTTTGGTACGTATGCAAAACATTTGGTTTTTTACCTGAAGGTAGGCCCCTTTTGAATTGATAAATAAATCGTCGGTGGTCATAAGTTAGTAGCTTCTATAGTCTCAAGTCCTTAGATGCCGATGAATATCGGTGCTTTTAGCGACAAGCTTCAAGTCCTTAGGTACTGGTGCTTGAGGCTGGCTTGCAAGCCTGTTGTTAATTTTATAATAGGTTGATTTTAGTTGCTTACTCCTCTAGTAGTACTTGTGGCTTGCCGCTATAATACCACCGCCCCATAGCCCCGCGACACCGCCTTTCCAATGCCAATGCCTTGGGGCAGCTCCACATTGCAGGTAAAACTGCCGCTGAAAGCCTTCATTTTTTGGTTTTTAAAATGGGTCGCTTCTTCCTTTACTTTGGGTTTTGCCAATATTTGGGCAGTTGCCGTATGCCCCAACCCCTTGAACATACTCAACAAGTTGCCAATCAGTATTTTTTGCAGCAAGGCAACGCGTTCTTCGGAACCCGTTTGGTGGTATTTCAAGTAGTTTTTATCATTGAGGCACATCCATAGCGTACCAAAGCGGTAGTCGTACAGCTCGGTTGGGTTTACCCCCAGGCTGGCACGGTTGGTCACAATGTTTTTGCTGTATACTGGGTAAGTAGCCTTGCCCAAATGCAACTCTTTGATATGTAAAAAAAGCTCCGCAAGTAGCTCGGCTCCCTCACCCAGGCCCAATAGGGTAGGGGTGCCTTTCAGCACCTTGTATTGCACCAAAGGGTATTGATAAATCGCCGATCCATCGGCCAGGTGGTTGTGCAACAAAGGCGACCGCTCTTTGAACAAGTTGCCAAAGTAACCCCTGAGCTGGTGCCCCGCCGAAGCGTGCAAGCGCAACTCAGGAAAATGAATGGTGGTGGTTTTGATGGTTTGCATGGGTTTAGTAGTTTTGGGTAAGCGATGGATTAGTCGTTTTTTTGGCCGAAGCATCTATTATCTGATAGCCCGTGTTTTGGGCTTGCTGCCTGGGTTTATAGGTGTAGTACTCCGAATGAGTCGCAGGGTCAACCACATAAAAGTGCAAGGCTTTGTCTATGTCTTCGGGAGCGTGTTGGGGGTGAATGTTGATTACATAGTCATAAAACACCGTTTTTATCTGGGCGAAAGCCCGTTTTTGCTCATACTTTTTCAGCGAATCGTCATTATAAATCTCCGCATACTTTGCCCAAGCCTCTTGAGCCTCATCATTGATCATTACAAACACCGAAGCACCTTCTCGTTCTTCTATCAGCGAAAATGCTCCCACTTGTTCAAACTGAAGCATGTGGATGGCCTCCAGGTAAGGCTGCTCGATCACTTCCGACTGGGTACGCACCTCCACAAAATAAGCTTCAATCAGGCTCAAGTAATGACATTCTTCTATTTGTTGGATATTGCGCAATACATTGCGGGTTTTCTGCAGCAATTCTTGCCCATAAATAAGGCTAGTTGCCTGCCTCATTTCTTCTATCTCATACAAATAGACCTCTCCCTGGATAGTTTTTTCGTTGTAGCGGTTGGCGCGTCCTGCTGCTTGTATAATAGCATCGAGCGGCGCCAATGCCCTAAATACCGTGTCTACCGAAATGTCTACTCCAGCCTCTATCAATTGGGTAGACACGACCACCTTGCGTTTGTGGGCAGGAGTTTTTATTTTTCGGATAATTTGCTTGCGCTCGTAAGGAGTAATCAGGGTAGACAAATAGTACAGGTCATCATTTGCTTCGTTGGCTAGCTGCCGCAATTGTTCAAAGCATTGTTTACTTAGTTTCTTGGTGTTCAAAATTACCAACACATCGCGTTTGGGATGGGTTTGCAGGTATTGGGCAACGGTTTGCCCAAAGTCATCCATCGACACGGGCATTTGGCAACGGTTGATCAGGCGGGTACGGTTAAAATGCCTGAAGTATTGGGCATAGTCAGGCACCAATTCTATGATTTCTTCTTCGGGCGCAAAAATCAACGGTTGGGTTGCCGACATGAGCACAAAATAACAATTAAACAAACGCCCGATTGCCTTAAAACTACGGTTAATTAATTGCCAATAGGCATAGGGGATGGTTTGAATTTCGTCTAAAATAATAATGGCATTGGCAAGGTTGGGCAGCTTCATTACCAATGCCTTGTGGTTGGAGTAAATGGAGTTGAGCAACTGCACAAAAGTAGTTACTACTACCTCCGACTGCCAGGTTTCTATCAAAAACTGACTCTTGTTTACATCTAGTGGGCGGTAACTTTCGTCGTCCTCAATCTCTTTGTATGCGGGCTCTGCCAAATGGTGGTGCTTGAGCAACACCCGCGAACTCTCATTATTGAGAATATCGCGGTATACTTCAAAGTTTTGGTCAATAATAGACGTAAAAGGAATGGTTACTACCAGGCGATGTTGTTGCCCCAGCATTTGCTTGATCTCAAGCGCCACCGCAAACGAAGTAATGGTTTTGCCCAAACCCGTAGGCAGGGTAATAGAATAAATGTGTTGGTCGGGAGAAAACCGTTGGCGCAAGCCCTCTAAAGCCTGGGTATACGCTTGGTTTTTGAGCTGGTTAATGCGGCTGACAGGTTGGTCAAACCCTTTCTTTTTTCTGAAGGTTTCCACCAAATCATTGCCCAGGTTCGGGCGTTGCTTGTGGCGCTCTTCGTCTAAAATCACCTCGGTTTTGTCGGCAAGCAACAAACTGCCAAACATAAACTGGTGCACAAAAAAATAATCCATCCGCACCTCATCGGGCAATTGCTGCCAAGTGCCATACCTGGTGCCAAACTCGTCTTCGTAAAAGTCTTCCAGTTCGTCTGTATATTGCTCACTGCGGATATATTCCTTAAAATCTTCGAGGCAGTAACTCAGCCCCAGGGTTTGAGCAAAAGACCGGATAATTTCTTCCGTTTCTTCCTCGGCAAACACTTCTATTTGTTGGGCTAGTTCGGCTCGTTTTTCTTCTTGGTTGCCCAAAGCATAAAGTTCATCTTCAAAATCGAGCAGCTTGCCGTGGTGTCTTTTTACCACCGTAAAAGTATAGTTAGCCAATAGCTCTTGCTCAAACTTGCCCAGATTGGTAGTAGCAAGGTACTCGCGGGCCACTTGTCGGGTAAATAATGCCGAAAGCAAGGCGTGACTTTTAGGACCTGTTACCTCGTGATCGGGCGACAGCAATAATGTTGGAAATACTCAATTGCCTTGGTAATGTCGTGGTAGTTGCCCATCAGGCGCACCAGGTTTTTTATAATGGTGCGCCATTCGGGGCGTTGGGCAAACAGTTGGTGCCGTTCCAACAAATATACCGCATAATTGGTCACCTCCTTTAGGTGATCAATCAACAACTTGTTAGGGTGCGATTTTAATTTATAAGAATAAGAGGTTTCCATATTTTTCAGTGGTATAAATATGCTCAGAGTTCACCTTTACAGGCTTGCCATTTGCCTCTACCAACACTTCGGCGTAGCTTTGTACCACCCTTTGGGCGTTGAGTTCCAGCGGGAGCGTGTCTGAAGTATACTTCATTTGCCGGCTGTATTCAAACTCTATATCGGGGTGTACTGATATGTTGATTGCCGTTGCCACCTCTTGAGCCTCGTTGCTTGCCAGCAAATGTGCTTTGGTTACCGCCACAAAATTAAAAGTTGCCGTAAACTGGCTCAAGCCCAGGTAAGGAGTAAAATGTGCCTGGTTGTGTTGTATGTTGTCTACCAATGGCTGCATCAGGGCATCGTTGGCGCAAGCCACAAACACCCTAAAACAAGGGTGTTTCAACAACTCAAACTCTATTTGGGTGCGTTGCTTGATGTTGAAAAAACTTGCCCCACTTTTTTCGGTGTCCAACAAGTTAAAAGCCATTGGTACTTTCTTTACCGGGTTGATCAGCTGCACTGCCAGTTCGGTATCAGGTTTGGCAAACAATTCTGCTACCGGAGTGACTCCCTCGTTGAACTTGCCCGCTGACGCCTCGCGTTCGATGCCCACAATAGCCCCCAGCAACCCAACCAAAGCCGGGCGTGGGGGTATGGGGTAAGTAAGGGGCGAAGTAGTAGTGTTAAACTTTCTGAAATGCCCATACTCACTTTCTATGTCAAAAATAAGAATCGTTTTAGAGGGCATTTAAATCAAGTTTTCCGTTCTCAATTTTTACATTTTGGGTCAACCGTAGCCGATCGTCCAGGCGGAGGTCTATTGAGTCCACTTTGTCACTATAGCCTTTCAGTGATGCCCACAACTGGCTCAAGTCCAGTTCAAAATCGTTGAGACTACGCAAGGCAAGCTCGTTTTTTTCAGTTTGCAACGCCACACGCTGGCGCAGGTTGCCCAGGTGCGAGGCATCTTTATAATTGACCACCAACATAAGCACGGGAGTTTGCCCAAACTTAGAGCGTGAAATCAGGTTTTTGGTGCCCTCCCAGAGCCCGTCTAACAACAAAGCACGGTCGGCTTCTGTCATCTGCGAATATTTGGCGGCTTTCTCGTTAATAATGCCATTGAACCCAATCAGGGCATAAGGCACCTTGTATTCGGTACGGAAGGTCGCCTGCGATTTTTTATCGCCCGAAGCAAAAGCTCCCGTACCTTGTTCGGTGGCAATTTCTACTTTGTGCAACGAGCGCCCCATCTGAAACTGAGTAGGTCCGGTAAGGGTGATAGAAGCTTTGGTAAGTGGAATAACTCCACCAAAAGTACGTACGTCTATGCATGCCTCCAACACCTTTTCTTTGCTTTCGCCAAAAGCTTTGGCGCGGCGCTTTCCATCCGATACATAGCTTTTGTCCCCCTCTTGATATTGAGTTTCACGCACAAAAATATCTTTGCCACCTTCGCCATTAAAGCCTTCGTACTCGTACCAATAGTCGCGTACGGTACGCTTGAGGCGCACGTCAGACACTATGATGGTGCTGTCTTCACTGTCGAACCGGGGGCGGTTTTCGTCTAGCGGGTTGCCATTAGGATTGGCGTTTTCTATTTCGTATAAAAACAGTATTTCGCTTCTGTTTTGTATCACTTCTGACATAAGGATAAAATTTTAAAAGGTTATTTTTTCGACTCAGTGTTTACATATTTCAACTCGCGGATCATTTGCATGCCTGCCACAAAATAAAATGAGGCTTCGTTGTTCGACATCTTGAGAATTTGGTCGATGTGGAGCAAAAAATACTGATTGAGCGCTTGGAGCAGGGTAGACGGAGTAGCCTTGTACTGTCTCAGTTTGCCAATGGCCTCGGTATACAGGTTTTGCAAATGCACCGGGCTTAGTTGATAGCCCTTGAGCTTGTTTTCAAACGGGGTGTTGCCGTTGAGCTGGTTGTATTGTACATCGAGCACATGCTTGACCAGTACCCCCAGCAAAAATACCCCACGCTTGGCGTCACTGCTCAAAAACAGGGGATTGTCTTGCATAAATTGTTCAATGCGTTGGGGATCAAATCCCGTCTTTTGTTGATCGGCCGATGTAGCGGTTTGCACATCTTCCGAAGGCGTCGTATGTTCCATCGCTTTCTGTATAGGTTTATTGGGTAATTCAATGACTTCAATAGCGGCCAAATACCTCAAGGCAAGGTGTGCCTTAAGCACCGTCAGACGGGTATTTTCTGCGTAGCCATCCGAGGTTTTCATTTTGTTATAGTTTGCCCTGATCACCCGCATAAAGCTGGCATACAGGCTTTCTTCGGCCATAGGTTGTTGCTCGAACACCTGCTGCATCAGGCGGTAAAAATCGTGTTCGAAAAATGTTTTGAGCAAGCCAAATGAAAACTTAAGGTCTTGCTTTGTTTTTTGTTTGGTCTTTTTGTCGGTAGAGGTGTGCGCTTTTTTGTACAACACATGGCCATTGATTTGCTTGGGTGTATCTACAAACAACTTTCTAAATTGCGAGGGAACGATCTCTTCCAGCAGCAGTTTTATCTTGATGGCCTTGGTGGTGCTGTTTTCTTCGTAAAACAACAGGTTTAGGTTAAAGTAATCGTCGTGTTGGGCTACCATCTCCCATATTTTATCCTCCCGCTTTTCGTGTTGCCTGCCTTGCTTCATCAAGTCGCCATACAAACCTTCAAGTTTTTCTATAATCCGTGGCAACTGCGAGCGGTCTTTTTGCAATATGATCTTAGGAATGACATAGTAAAACTTGCCATAAAAACTCTTGCTCAGGTGTTGG
This sequence comes from Microscilla marina ATCC 23134, assembly GCF_000169175.1. Lineage (NCBI taxonomy): Bacteria > Pseudomonadati > Bacteroidota > Cytophagia > Cytophagales > Microscillaceae > Microscilla > Microscilla marina. Next base: position 227,805 of record NZ_AAWS01000008.1, on the reverse strand, counting down.
GCTATGTAGTTGCGCCCCAACTCAAACACCAGGCTACAGTCGGTACATATCGGGTAGTTTTTCCAATTGTTTTTTTGTTTAAAAAAACCACTCACCATCCCGGGTTTGTCTACAGTAGCATATTTATAAGGCGAGCCAAAACCGTGTACTACTGGCTTGGGCTGCAAACACCCCGCGCACAGCTCTTGAGTACCTTCGGAGGTTACATCGTATTTTTTTGATTTTTCCTGGGTGCCGTTTTCATACAACACCTCCTGAATAGCTTTAAAGTCGCTCAAGTAGTGTTTTTTGCCGTCAATTTCCAGCACCATGCTTAGCCCCGTGGCTTGTTGCTCTTTTTTGCCCAGGTCTTCGTATAACCTGGTCAACTCAGCTTTTACCTGATCGGCATTTTCTTCTTTGAGCAAAAAACGATGTACGGCACTAAACACCTGAAACTCTTGTATATGAGGCGAGGCAGACAAGCGCGCCATCAAGGCCTTGAACTGGTTGTTGACAAGGGTCTTAAATTTTTTGTCGAGGTCGCCAAACTTGGTAGTAAAAGTAATGTCGCCTCCACGGGCTGAGCCTTTGCGGTAAGCAAATTTTTCAAAGTTTTTTTCACTTACTTTAGTAAGGTCGGTTGCTTTGAAAGTGCACCTGAAGCCCGGTGGAGCCACCGAGTGGAGTTCAAACACCATGAGCGCCATGTGGTAGTCGGCTTTTTTGGGAAACATGTTTTGCACAAAAAACTGATACGGTGCTTTGTTGGCTTTTTGCATGGCGGCCAGCTCAAGCCTGCCTATTTCTATAATTGCCCGGTCTTGCATAGGTTTATGTGGTATTTTTAAAAAACAGCTAAAGTATAATGACTATTATATGTTGTTGGGTTGTTCAGGACACAAAACAACGCCCTAAAAACCAATAATTTATCCTTAGAACTGACGATTTTGTGTTGTTGCTACAAACATAAATTCTGGTTTTGACAAATAGCGTCAACCATTTAAAATTTCACTTTTTTTATCCGATCGTTGAGGTAATCTTTAAAAGAAATGGGCGAAATGACCTTGGTTTCACCAGGAATGCCCAGTACAAACCTGCCAAAGCCCGCCAAGTTCCTAACCTCTGCCTGAAAGTCTAGTGGATAACGAGCGTCATGCCTTTTACTTTCGGGAGTATCAGTAGTAATGTAGGGCTTGGTTCTGGGAAAATCTTCAGCCAAAAGGGTAGCCGCATATTTAGAGAGTTTCAAGTGTACCTTGATAGGTTGGTCTCCTATAAAACCAAACCAATCGCTGGCTTGACGAGGTTCTTGGTTGGTTTGAGCAACATTAAGTACTTGTACCTCACCTTTGATTCTGTCAACTTTGAAGTTTTTTATTTGGTCAGATTTCAACTCGTATGCACTGACTGCTTGGTAGTTTTCAGAGAAACCCAAAGGCTCCACTAGTCGGTCGGTGGTAGTGTCAGAGTGTGCTGAGTAATAGGCACCTACTAACGCACGTTTTTTATCCCTAATAGCTTTAGCCAGTTGCTCTACATTGCGGGCGTTGTTTGTCTTAAGGTCTTGATCTGCTATGGGGTGAAACTCCACTGGAATAAATAGTTTTTTGAGTATGTCGCCTTGCAAGGTGTGTTGGTCAGCATTGGCTTTTAGCAAATACCAAAGTAACTCGGTTTCTTCTTGGGTAAAACTCACTCCCTTTTGGGCAGGGTACACCGTATTGCTAATATGATGGCGTTGGTGATAGTCTTTTTCGATGATGTAGCCATAGCTAATGAGGGTTTCAAAATACCGCCTAATGGTTCGAGTAGTAGCGCCTAATTCGTTGGCTAGTTCTTCGTAAGTGCGATAAGGTTTACTACTCAAAAGCCTAATGAGGCGAAAAGTTTTAAGATTGGTTTCTTGAGAAGTCATATATTATTGGGTTGGTTGTGTAAATTTTTTGATTACAAATTAAAGCAATATGATTTACATAAAAAATCCTTAAAACCAATTATATCTTGATGAGTGAAGGCGAGTTGTGCCTGGGTGTGTTAGGGTTTGCTCAGGAGCCAACGAAGAAGTTGGTATATATGCAGAATTTTATATTGGGGAATGCACGCCATAGTAAAGGTTTGTTTCGGATAAAATCACGGATACAATACTAAATAAAAAAAGGGGAGAGGCAAAATTATCCGAAATGTTTTCTCTTGTGGGGTGTGTTGGGGCTTGGTATTAGAGCAAACTGCGCTTAAAGCAAGTGTTTTTTAAATGGCTCTTATTAAGCATCCTGCGGATACATTTTAAGCGTGTACGAAGTTTTTAAAATTTCTGATATACAGGTGTTTACGTATAGTTTAAAGTGATAAATGTAGGGGCAATCCCTTGCTGTAATGCAATGGAAGTTCGCGATTTATCGGAATGTTTGCCCTAGTGAAGAGCAAAAATGGGCATACAATAACCCTTCAGCCCAATTCTTTATAAGAGCCTTTTAAATTTGCGTTGAGGGGGAGTTGAGGGTTCAACCCTTGTTTTAATGGATGTAGCGCTTAAAGACTGGTAATCAAACTTTCACCCTAAAAATAATACCGCCCTCGCCTCGGTTGCGTGTCTTCACCAACTGATCGAAACCCTAAAGTAAGTTGTTTTTTGGGCTCATACACAAATTTTCAATCCTTGTTTTATTACCGCCTTCGTTACGCTTGCCCCGAGCTTGATTTGGAGGTTACGTGCCTTTAATAGCCGTCAGGATACTATTTTTAATATATTTCAGTGCCCAAATTTTGGTGATTCGATCAGCGCGTGAGGACACTCGCTGAGGCGGTGACAGTATTTTTAAGTGGATGTAGTGCTTAAAGATAATGCTGGCGTCAAGCCTAATGGATGTAGCGCTTAAAGAATATGCAAATGACAGAGTAGAAAAAAGTAGAGCTTGTTTCAATCCTTGTTTTAATGGAAGTAGCGCTTAAAGAATTTATGATCCAATCCAGCAAGCGGATTGGGCAAAGTTTCAATCCTTGTTTTAATGGATGTAGCGCTTAAAGTCAACTAACTACCCTTCCTGATAGTATAAGCAAATGTTTCAATCCTTGTTTTAATGGATGTAGCGCTTAAAGATTATTGGCTCTTTTTCGTTCCAATTTTCAACTTCTAAGTTTCAATCCTTGTTTTAATGGATGTAGCGCTTAAAGAAGGTGGTTTTTTTTTGCACCTGCCCGTCCTGGTCGGGTTTCAATCCTTGTTTTAATGGATGTAGCGCTTAAAGCAATATAGGTCGTTCTACTTACCGTTAAAATTGGGGTTTCAATCCTTGTTTTAATGGATGTAGCGCTTAAAGAAAAGACCTCCTGCGATACCATCTAGAGCCAGCTTATGTTTCAATCCTTGTTTTAATGGATGTAGCGCTTAAAGAGAGGAATATAGAGTAAACAAGTAGGCTATGAGCACGTTTCAATCCTTGTTTTAATGGATGTAGCGCTTAAAGTGATAGCGGTGGTTTCTTGCAGAATGGGAACAATAGAGTTTCAATCCTTGTTTTAATGGATGTAGCGCTTAAAGATTGGTCGCTAAGGCTGCACCACCCTGCGAAAGTGTGTTTCAATCCTTGTTTTAATGGATGTAGCGCTTAAAGCGATCTTGGTTGTTACTCGTGTGTGCAGTTTTGACATGTTTCAATCCTTGTTTTAATGGATGTAGCGCTTAAAGGTTCAACCACCCCAAGAGCAGCCATTGCCCAATACGTTTCAATCCTTGTTTTAATGGATGTAGCGCTTAAAGTTGGACGATTCCACGATTTTGAGAATTATTTGATTAACAAGTTTCAATCCTTGTTTTAATGGATGTAGCGCTTAAAGATTCCTGACAAAAGACAGAGACGAAGAGCAAAGTAGTTTCAATCCTTGTTTTAATGGATGTAGCGCTTAAAGCAACCATGCCACTTACAAACAGTACCACGTCTTCACGTTTCAATCCTTGTTTTAATGGATGTAGCGCTTAAAGGTGCTTAGCTCGCTCCCAGGTGTTTTGTGCGAGTGTTTGGTTTCAATCCTTGTTTTAATGGATGTAGCGCTTAAAGTCGTCTTTTGTTGTTGCTGACTGATTTACAACACGTTATAGTGAAATCACTATAGGTTAAAATCAACAAATCAATACGTCAAAGTGCTTTGTAAGCCTTATTTTGGCAGGTTTTCCGAATAGGCAACCTACTTATAATCAGCTTGTTAAAGGCGTATTTGGGACAGCTCCAAATAAATTACCCTCCGGCAAGCGTTTTTTTGCTACGCAAGATACGCTCACAGGCACAAGTTGCACATCTTTTTTTAGATTTGGTAACCTTCATAGAAATATTTTTATTCCCCATTGCCCAAACGCACTCGTTCAAAAGAAAACTCCCTATAAACCTGCATTTTACTACTCCTTTTCCTAATTTTAGTTGTCTTCCAGTTAATTATACCAACTATACTTTTAGTAGACAACAACCCTATAAATTCAATAAATATACATTATGAAGATAAAAACCTTGCAGACCAAAGGCTTATGGCTCACCCTGGTGTTAGCCTGCCTGGTAACGATTCGTGGTTTTTCGCAAAAGAAAGCAACCTACGATGGTTTGTGGAAAAAAGTGGATTCGCTGGATAGTAAACGTTTGCCCAAAGACGCTTACAAGGTAGTGAATGACATCTATGCTCAAGCCAAAAAAACCAACAATGCCTCACAGTTGGTAAAGGCCACTGTGTATAAACTGCGCTACATAGGGGCAGTCAAAGAGAATTCGCTGATAAAAAGCCTGGAAGCTTTGCGCCTGGAGGCCGCCAGTGCCCAACACCCCGTCAAGCCTTTGTTGCATTCTATGTTGGCACAAATCTACTGGCAGTTTTATCAGGTAAACCGATATCGGTTTTTGAACCGCTCTACCACTGTCAATGTCAAACAAGACGACATTAGCACCTGGGACTTGCATAAAGTGGTGCACGAAATCATACGCCAGTACAAGCGCTCGTTGGCAAACCCACAAAAACTGCAGCAAACCAAGATTGATATTTATGATGACGTGCTCAACAAGGGGCGTAAAAAACAACGCCAACACCGCCCTACTTTGTATGATTTTCTTGCTCATCGTGCCATCAATTTTTTTCAGAGCAGCGAACCCAACATTACCCGCCCCGCCTACCAGTTTACCATTAACAAAGCCGCCTATTTGCAAGAGGTAGACCAGTTTGCCCAACTCAACATTGCCAGCAAAGACACCATGTCTTATAAGTATTATATGGTTACTATTTTGCAGGATTTGATCAGGTTTCACCTCAAAGACAAAAACTATCCGGCGCTGGTAGATGTAGACCTCAAGCGATTGTCTTTTGTGTACCAGCACCTGACCACCAGCAACAAAGACGAACTGTATAAGCAGGCTTTGCGCCAGTTGGAACAAAAAAGCCTGAAATACCCCATTTCGTCGGAGGTAACCCACACTATAGCACAATTGGCATACACCCAAGGCAAGCAATACAACCCGCGTCGTTCGGGCAAAAACAAGTGGAAGATGAAAGAAGCACTTAAGATAGCCCAAACGGGCATCGATCGTTTTCCGAAGTCAGATGGCGCAGTGCTGTGCCAAAACCTGCAAAAAACCATCAAGGGCAAAAGCATTGGCATTACCATAGAAGAAGCCAACCTGAGCAAAGCTCCCTTTAGGGCGTTGGTCTCTTTTCGGAATGTAGACAAGGTGTACTGGCGATTTGTAAAAACCAGTATGAAAGAAATAGTCAAGGTAAAGCGTAAACGAAACTACAACGAAGACATACTGAAGCATTACATTGCCAAAAGCCCCCAGAAAACTTCAGAAACCAGCTTGCCCAATGACAAAGACTACCAAACCCACTATGCCGAAGAAAAACTCAATGGTTTGCCCCATGGTACTTATGTAGCTATAGCCAGCGCCAAGCCCGACTTTAGCATAGGAGGCAACGGACTTGCTTATGCCTATTTTACTGTATCGGACATTGCCTGGGTACACCGCAATGTACGCCAGGAAGGTGCCACAGAGTTTTATATGTTGCACCGCAAAACAGGCGAACCACTGGCAGGAGTAAAAGCGCAGGTATGGCTCACTTATTACAACTACCAAAAAAGCCGCTATACAAAGACAAACGGTGGGGTGTATATGAGCAACAAAGAAGGGTACATTAAGGTGCCTTATAAAGCAAGTAAACGCAACCAACGCAATTTTTACGTAGAATTTAATCAAGGTACCGACAAAATTTACACCTTATCGCCCAAAACCTACTCTAGCAGGTATGGCAACTTGTATCGTACTATTGCCCGAAAGCCCCGTACCCGCACCAGAGTGTTTTTCTATTTAGACCGCAAAATTTACCGCCCTGGGCAAACGATTTATTTCAAAGGGGTAGTGCTCAATACTGATGGCGAGTCGCACAAGTTGCTCACCAAACAGGCAAGCTCAGTGACGCTATATGATGTAAACCGCCAGAAAGTAGCGACTCTAAATGTAACTACCAACGAGTATGGTACGTTTAGCGGCAGTTTTATGGCGCCCAATACCGGGCTCAATGGGCAAATGCGCATTGCCAGTAGTTTGGGCAGGTTTTACCAAAACTCAGTGTATTTTTCGGTAGAAGATTATAAGCGTCCCAAGTTTGAGGTAAAATTTACCCCAGTAAAGGGAAGCTTTAAGCTCAACGAAACCATTGTGGCCAAAGCCAAAGCCAAGGCTTATTCGGGGGCCAATATAGACGGAGCCAAGGTGAAATACCGGGTGGTACGCAAAGCTCGTTTTCCTTATTGGTTTTACTATTGGTATGGGTATTATCCATCGTCGCCCCAAATGGAGATTGGCAATGGCGTGGCAAAAACTGACGAAAACGGCGAGTTTGAGGTAAAGTTTAAGGCCATACCTGACCTAAGCGTAAGCCCCCAATCTGACCCTATATTTACTTATACTGTATATGCCGATGTAACCGACCTGAACGGTGAAACCCGTAGCGGTAACTTATCGATAGGGGTGGGTTACCGGGCGCTTGAGCTTACCGTAAACGTACCGTCAAAGGTGAATAAAACGGGTAAAAACGAATGGAGCATCAAGAGTAGTAACCTGAGCGGTACTTTTGAGCCAGCCAAAGGCAATATTGTGATTCATCGATTGCAAACCCCAGACAAAACCTATCGAAAACGACGCTGGGGTCAACCTGATAAGTATTTGTACTCTATAGCCGAGTGGCAAAAGATGTTTCCTGAGGATTTGTACAAAGATGAAAATAACCGCTATCGCTGGAAAAAACAAAACGAGGTGTATAATGCCGGGTTTGACACCAAAAAAACCAAGGCGTTGGCTATAGCCAATATCAAAAGCTGGAAGCCGGGGTATTATATGCTAGAGATCAAGGCAAAAGACAAGTTTGGGAAAGAGGTGAAATCGGTGAAATACTTTGAGGTGTTTGACCCCAAAAGCAAGTCCTTAGCCACCAATGCCATTAGTTACCTGACTACCCTCAAGGGAACAGCAGAACCAGGCGAAACCGCGCAGTTTTTGGTGGGTACTGCTTTGCCCAAAGCTCAAATACTGTATGAAATAGAGCACCAGGGTAAAATTATAAAAAAGGAATGGGTGACGCTGAAAAAACGCCAGCGAATGCTTGAGATCCCCATTGTAGAAGCTTACCGGGGCAACCTGGCTTTCAACTTTGTTTTTGTATATAACAATCGTCTGTACAACCGTTCGCAGCTGGTATATGTGCCCCGCACCAACAAAGCCCTGGACATTAGTTTTGAAACTTTTAGGAACAAGCTGAACCCCGGACAAAAAGAAGAGTGGAGGCTCAAGATTAAAGGCAAAAAAGGAGACAAAGTAGCTGCCGAAATGGTCGCTACCTTATATGATGCCTCGCTGGATGTGTTCAGGTCTAACTCGTTTGACTTTGGTATTTATCGTAACTATTACGCTACGTTGCGCTGGAACAGCAGCAATGTGTTCAATACAACTCGGTTTACTAACTATAGTAGTGGCTGGAATCCTGCCGCCCAGTCAGTATACAAATCGTATGATAGGTTTAACTGGTTTGGGTTTTCGTTCAGCTCTTATTACTACCGTTACTTTGGGCGTAGGCCGGGAGGGTATCTGTATGCTGACGACGAAAGCGAAAAAGACCTGTCGTTGAAGGAGGTTGCTCGTAAATCGTCGGATGCTAAAAACAAAAACGGCAGACGCAAACGCAAAAAAAGCGACAAGCTTGCGGGAAAAGTGGCTTCGACCAGGCAACAACAACTCCAACAAAAGGAAGGCAAACCAGCTAAAAAGGAGAATTTAGGAGCAGTAAAAGCCCGTACCAATTTCAACGAAACGGCTTTCTTTTATCCTCAGCTGAGAACCAACGAAAAGGGTGAAGTCATCATTAAGTTTACCATACCCGAAGCCCTCACTAAATGGAAAATGCTGGGATTTGCCCACACCCAAGACCTAAAGTATGGGATGATTAGCAATACGTTGGTGACCCAAAAGGAGTTGATGGTGGTACCCAATGCACCTCGTTTTTTTCGTGAAAACGACCAAATGACGTTTAGCAGCAAAGTGACCAATATTACCGACAAGGCAATGCAGGGCAGCGCCCAATTGTTTTTGTTTGATGCCATTACCAACCAACCTATAGATGCCAAAATGGGCAACACCAAGGCGCAACAATCTTTTAAACTTGCCAAGGGGCGCAGTACTGCGCTGAGCTGGAACATCAAAATTCCGGAAGGTACCCAGGCGATTACTTATAGGGTAGTGGCAAAGTCGGGCAAATTTGCCGATGGTGAAGAAATGACCCTGCCTGTATTGAGTAACCGTATGTTGGTGACCGAAACAATGCCATTACCCGTGCGAAGTGGGCAAACCAAAACTTTCACCTTTGCCAAACTCAAGGCAAGTGCTGGTTCTAAAACGTTGCGCCATCATAAAGTTACCCTGGAGTTTACCTCTAACCCTGCCTGGTATGCTATCCAGTCGTTGCCTTACCTGATGGAGTTTCCTTATGAGTGTGCCGAGCAAACTTTTAGTCGTTTTTATGCCAATAGCATTGCTTCGCACATTGCCAACTCAAGCCCCAACATTAAGAAGGTGTTTGATAGCTGGAAAAACATCACCCCCGATGCCTTGTTAAGCAACCTGGAGAAAAACCAAGAGCTTAAGTCGTTGGTATTGCACGAAACTCCCTGGGTGCTCAACTCCAAGAGCGAAAGCGAGCGTAAGCGTAGAGTAGGGGTGTTGTTTGACCTCAACCGAATGAGCAATGAGCTACAGCGTGCCTTGAACAAACTGGTAAAAAAACAGGTAAGCAATGGTGCCTGGCCTTGGTTTGACGGTGGGCCGGAAGACCGTTATATTACCCAACACGTGGTAACTGGCATGGGGCACCTGGATCATCTGGGAGTAAAGAATGTGCGCAAAGACAAACGTGCCTGGAACATGACCCGCAAAGCAGTGGGGTACCTTGATAGAAAGATCAATGAAGATTATCGGGAGTTGTTGCGACTTGCCAAGCGGGGCAAGTTAAAAATGAGCGATGATCACTTGGGGTACCTGCAAATTCAATACTTGTATGCCCGCAGTTATTTCAAAGACTTGCCCATTCCGGCACGTACCAAAGAGGCGTTTGCTTATTATCAGGGGCAAGCCAAGAAATACTGGACTAATAAAAATAAATATATGTGGGGAATGCTTGCTTTGGGGCTACACCGCTACGATGACAAAACCACTCCGCAAAACATAGTGAAGTCGTTGCGACAATACGCCATCAAATCGGACGAGATGGGGATGTACTGGCGCGAAACAGGGGGCTATTACTGGTACCAGGCACCTATAGAAAAGCAAGCCTTGATGATAGAGGTGTTTGATGAGGTGGCTAAAGATCAAAAGGCAGTAGATGATTTACGCACCTTTTTGTTGAAGTCTAAGCAGACTCAAGACTGGAAAACTACCAAGGCAACCGCTGAAGCTTGCTATGCCTTATTGTTGAAAGGTACCAAATGGCTTGCCGAAACCAAAATGGCTGAGATTACCATGGGCGGGCAAAAAATTGACCCCTTGAGTGAAAGCAGTCTGAGCAAGGTAGAAGCAGGTACAGGGTATTTCAAAATGAGTTGGAACGCCGAAAAAGTAACCCCGGCAATGGCTGAGGTAACCGTGAAAAACCCTAACCCAATGGTGGCATGGGGGTCGGTATACTGGCAGTATTTTGAGCAGTTAGACAAAATTACCCCAGCCAAAACTCCTTTGCAGTTAAAGAAGCAATTGTTTTTGCAGAAAAATTCTGACGCTGGTCCTGTCATTACGCCTATAAGCAAACGTACCAAACTGCAGGTGGGCGACTTGATCAAGGTGCGCATTGAGCTAAAGGTAGATCGTTTGATGGAATATGTACACATGAAAGATATGCGGGCGTCGGGACTGGAGCCGCTCAACACCATTTCGCGTTATAAATGGCAAGATGGCTTGGGTTATTATGAAAGTACCCGCGATGCAGCTACGCACTTCTTTTTTGGGGCTTTGCCCAAAGGTACTTATGTGTTTGAGTACCCGTTAAGGGTAACCCACGCAGGCAATTTCTCTAATGGCATTACAAGCATTCAGTGTATGTATGCGCCTGAGTTTGCCAGCCACTCGGAAGGAATAAGGGTAAAAGTGGCCAAGAAATAAGCCATTGAAGACAAGTACCCAATGAGTACCACAAAAAAAACCAATTCGTTCTGGAAGCGAATTGGTTTTTTTGTGGTGAGTACTGTCATTGCCTCAGCTCATGGAGACACGAGCTGATCGAAACCTTGAAATCGGTTGTGGAGACACAAACCGAGGCGAAAGAAACTTTATATCTAAAACTTTAGACTGACTCTGCCATACAAAAACATCCCCCTTACCCCAAAGTTGGCAGCAGTGCGGCTGTAGACAAAACGCCCCAGGCTGGTGTTGGCCGAATGGGTAAGCTTATCGGGGTATACATTCAGCAAGTTGTTGGCGCCTATTGCCAGTTGCAGGGAGGTAGTAGGCTTAAAGGCAATGTCCAGATCGGTCACAAACTTTGCCGAGAAACTTTGGTCTCTGGTTTCTACTTCTCCGGTAAATTCGTTGACTACCCAATTGGCAGGGTTGCCGTCGTTGGGGTGCAGAAACTGTACTTCACCAAAACGAGTAGAACGTAAAGTAAAAGCAAACTTGCCAAGCTCATACAAAGCCGACAAAATCAACTTACTACGGGGCTGCACTACCTCCAAACGAGAAATTTCTTCGCGGTTAAACAATTGTTCTTCTCTGCCTGCCAACAAAGGAGGTGTTTTTACCTGTCCTTGCACCTCGGTTTGGTTGAGATTGAGCGCAGCAGTGAGGGTAATGGCCCCCTTGCCCAGGTCATTGCGGTAGTTTGCCACTACGTCGAGCCCTTGGGTGCGGGTATCTACAGCATTGGTAAAAAACTGGGCTGCACCTGCGCCCAGGGTAGTAAGGAAAGGATAGTCGGCCGCATCGAAACGACCAGACAGAACAATGCGGTCTTTGATGTCGATATTGTAGGCATCTACAGTCAGCGACAAACCAGCAACTGGTTGGGTGGTAAAACCAACACTAAAATTTTGTGATACTTCGGGCTTAAGGCGGTCTATACCAAAGGCACGTGCCACGTTGCTTTCATTGTTAAAAGTACCTACTTGTACAGGCACTTGGTTGGCCCCAATGGTGATGAACTGCGTACTTAGGTTGCTAAAATAGTATTGGTGTAGCGACGGAGCACGAAAGCCTGTACTAAAAGCTGCCCGTAAGGACAGTGTCTGATTGATTTTGTAACGAGCCACTGTTTTCCAGCTAAAATTATCGCCAAAATCGCTGTAAGACTCAAACCGCCCGGCTACCCCCACCAACAAAGCTTCAGTAATATCGGCTTCCAGGTCTATATAACCAGCGGTGTTGGTACGGGTTTGGTTAAGCTCGTTTTGTGGTTGAAACCCCGGGAAAACCTGAATGCCTGCGCTTCCTGGCACCCCTGGCTGTGACTCTTGCCCCCCGTTGATGTAAGAAGCTTCTTCGCCCGAAACAATCTCATAACGCTCCAAACGAAACTCTGCCCCAAAAGCCACATTGAGGTCAAAACCTATGTCTAGCTTGCGCGAAATGTCAAGATTGGTGGTGTTTTGCCCATAGCGAAAGCCTCCGGCATACGCCGAAAGGGGAGAGGCTGCCCCCAGAGAAGCATTGTTAGAGTTTTCTACGTTGAAGTCAAAACCATTAGCTCCTCGTGTATTGCTAAAATCGAGGTTCCACCCGTTTTTTTCGCCGCGCAAACCCATCGTCAACGATCGGTCGACAATGTCGGTATGTATTTCGGGTGAAAACCCATTGGGATAAATAGAAAGCACTACCCGGTTTTGGTCTTTTGGAAAACGATAAAACCCGTTGGCACGCCCTTTACGGAAGCTAAAGCCACCGTTGGCATACAGTTCGCCTCCCCCCACTATAGGCACTTCGGCATTGAAAAATACCTGCCCGTTGCGTCCGGCAGAGTTTCCTATAGCCATTACACGCTTGCCACCTAAACCCGTTTGGGCAAAAAAATCAGTCAAGTCATTGTCGCGGGCGTCGCCATACACTGTACCCGTGTAATCGCCAGAACGGTTGGTTGCTTCCCGGTCTACAAACTCTCCGGTTACGTTTACAAAACCTTTTTTGCCTACCCTAAATCCATAGTTTACCCCAAGCCTGCCCATCGCTCCATCGCCCTCAGAGGTTACGCCAAGTTGCGAGTTAATCTGGGCTACGCCTACTTGTTTCTTGAGCACAATATTGATGACTCCGGCTATGGCATCGGAACCGTATTGGGCAGCGGCACCATCTCTCAATACTTCTATACGCTCAATTGCCGCCGCAGGAATGGCGTTGAGGTCGGTTCCTACGGTTCCTTTGCCCACCGTACCATTTACATTGAGCAAGGCGCTGGTATGACGACGCTTACCATTCACCAATACCAGTACCTGGTCTGGCCCCAAACCACGCAACGAGGCAGGGTCGATGTGGTCGGTACCGTCGGAAATAGTTTGTTGTGATGAGTTGAACGAAGGCGCTAGGTATTGCAAAATTTGCCCGACATTTTCCTGCGATGAGTTGCTGATCTCTTTGCTGGAAATGATGTCTACAGGCACCGCAGTTTCCATCAAAGTACGTGGTTCAGCACGGGAGCCTACCACTACAATTTCGTTCATCGACAAAGAAGGTGCTAATGTAAAATCCAGGGTAGCAGTTTGTCCGGCAGCTACCGTTACTTCTTTGGTTTGCGATTGGGTGCCTACAAAACTGGCGGTGAGCTTATAAGTGCCAGGCTTTACTGCCAATGTGTATTTACCGTTGATGTCGCAAGTAGTACCATTAGTGGTGCCGTTTACCACTACAGTGGCGCCTATCAAGGGCTCAAACTTGTCAGAAACTGTGCCTTGAATGGTACTTTGCTGGGCATAAGCACCAGTGAGTGATATAAAAAGCAATGCAATGAAAGATTGCATCAACTGGGAGTAGTTTTTTTTCATTATAATAATAGTAATTGAAGTATACAATCGTTGAGGTAGACTTACCTTGAGTTAATTCCGAAAGTTGGTTTTTTTTTATCAAACAACCAAAGAAAGTAGTCCTACTCGATATAGGCAGTTGCATCACCTGGCTTGTCTGATGTACTACAAAAAGTCTACAACCGGGGGCTTTCTTGCAAAGTAGTCCCTGATTTCATTTTTAAAATCCATTGCTTTTTCTATTTTTGGCACAGTTGTTAGATCCACCCAACTTTTTAAACAATCAATGATGAGATACTTAAATAAAACGAACCTCAAAAACACCTTATACGCGATGTCAATGCTGCTTTTTTTGGCGGCATGTGGTGGCGGCGGTTCTAAGGAAAACAGTACCGGAGAAGATAGCAGTACTACCAAAACCGATACTGCCAGCACTACACAAACAAACGAGCCGAGCGCAGAAGAAAAGGCAAAGAAGGATTTTGAAGAGAATACCCTGAAAAAATATCCCGAAATAAGCGAAAATCTGGTGCGTAAATGGAAAGAGATCTCTTTTGAACACAAAGACGGTTCGATAGAAAATGTGGAAAAAGCCAACGACTACCTGATATTTAAAAAGGATGGGACTTTTGAAGAATATTTTCACTCGGATAAAAAAATAGAAGCAGGTCGCTGGAGATTGGTAAAAGAGGGCAAAGCAGTGCACCTTACCTCTACCGAGCACCGGGTAATGCAAGATGTAGAACGTGACATTGTAGAACTTACTCCCGAAAAATTTGTATGGCTGGACAATATCAAAAAGAAGTCTACTTTTAAGGCAGTTACCAACGAAGGACCTGGCAGCACTACTGATAAAGCGGCCGAAAAACCCGCTAAAACGAAAGACTAACGTGCCTGTAGGCTTATAGATATACCCCTGTCATGAAGAAAACCTCCTTCAGGGCAGGGATTTTTTATGTAACCGTTTTTTCAGGAATAAACAACTATCAACTAGTGGCGATATCCGATGTATTGAAAAACTGGAGCGCCTGGAAGTGATATAAAAGGGAATCCAATGCCCTTCTCTAAGGTAAGAAAAACACAAAGCTTGTTTAATCACTGTCAGGTAAAGGTATATGATTGAACATAAATATCCCCTTCGAAAAAAGCACCTTTCTTTGAGTACCTAATCTCGAAGGGGATATACAATAAAATGGCGGTATTTAGACCATGGCTATTTCAAATTGAACCAAGTCAACAAATTCTCTTACTCGTTCAGTCAAAGCATCAGAAGGCAGGTCAATCAAACCATCAGTACCAAATTTGCCCACGCAGAAAGACGCCATCGCTGACCCATACACAATGGCACGTTTCATATTGTCGAAAGACACATCGTCAGTATCTGCCAGGTAGCCAATAAAACCACCCGCGAATGTATCGCCTGCTCCAGTTGGGTCAAATACTTCCTCTAAAGGAAGGGCAGGAGTAAAGAAAATGTTTTTTTCGTGGAACAATAAAGCTCCATGCTCTCCTTTTTTAATAATCAAGTACTTAGGCCCCATGGTCATGATCTTTCTGGCGGCTTTTACCAAAGAATATTCACCAGACAGTTGACGTGCCTCTTCGTCGTTGATTGATAGCACATCTACCATAGTCATGGTATGCTTCAAATCATCGATAAAAGCAGGCTCCATCCAAAAGTTCATTGTATCCATTACAATTAGCTTAGGACGTTTTTTCAAACGTTCAATTACGTTTTGTTGTACTTTAGGAGCAAGGTTACCCAGCATTAAGTACTCACAGTCTTGATAGCTTTCTGGTATCACAGGATCAAAGTCACCCAATACATTTAGCTCAGTTACTAAAGTATCGCGGCTGTTCATGTCATGATGGTATTTGCCATGCCAAAAAAACGACTTTTCGTTTTCTTTTACCTGAATACCGTCAGTGTTTACCCCATGTTCTTTAAAAGTAGTCATGCCTTTTTCTGGAAAATCGTTTCCAATCACGGCTACCACATTTACTTGTTTTGAATGAGAGGCAAAATAAGACGATGACAAAGAAATATAAGTTCCAGAACCACCAATGGTTCTTTCTGAAATTCCAAATGGGGTTTCGATGGTGTCAAGCGCCACCGAACCAACAACTAGTAATGACATAAATTGTATTTTGTTATACTAAATAAAAATGTACGGGTTAAAAACTTCACACAAATCTATAAAAATAATGGTAATAAGAGCGCACTGCTTCATGAATATTCGACATAAACAATCACCTTACTTACTACCTGAAGTTACACAGACCTACTTATTTAGATGGTTATATGGCTATATTGTTGGGCTACGCATTGCGCAACAATATGGCCATTCAACAATAGAAACATATGACCTTCAGAAAACTGCGTAACTTGAGTTGCTACTTGTTTGTCCTCAGGCGCAATTTATACATCTTTGAAAGGTTTTCGCCCTACAAACCGTACTACTGAGCCTTTGCCAATATGATATAGCCCTTCGTTAAGTGCTATTTCTTCCTCGGCTAATTTAAGCATTTCGTACCCTTGAAAATCAGCAGTGATCTCGTCGGTCGAATACAACATTGCCTTACTTTTGGGGCCGCCCACCTTAGGATCAAGGGCACTAAAGTGCAGATGAGATTTGCTAAATGCCTCTAATAGAATCACACCACCCGGTTTTAGATAGTCTGCCAATTGTTGGTGATAAACTGCTTTTTTGTCGGCATCGAAGTGAGCATACACCAACCCAATGGCGTCAAAAGTTTTCTTTGCGAAATTAAATTCGCCCAAGTCGCCCACCTTATAATCAAGCGCCACCCCTTGCTCGCCCGCCAGTTGCAATGCTTTGGTTTGTCCTGCTGTGCTTAGGTCAACCGAGGTAACCTGCCAGCCAAGGGTTGCTGCAAAGACCCCGTTGCGTCCTTCCCCATCAGCAGGCATTAGCAGCTTTCCGGGGGTAAACTTTGGCAACCATTCTTCAAAAAAAACATTGGGGGCTTTGCCATAAGCAAAAGCGCGTGCCTGGTATCTTTCATCCCATTTTTGTTGTTGCATTGGTCTAATATTTTGGTTGTTTAAATAAATACTTGCTCACAAAAGTAGTGACTAAAATCACAAGTAAGATAGGACAAAAACGTAGTTTGATAAGACTGAGGTCTAATTATGAGCTGATGGTAGTGTGGTGCTTCATCGTGGGTGTGTTTTTCTGTGCCGTTACTTATGCCTAAAAGCTTTGGGCGAATGCCCGGTGTGTTTTCTGAAAAACCGGATAAAATAAGAAACATCTTCATAGCCCAAATGATAGGCTATTTGGTTTACCTGGTGGGTAGTAGCAAGCAAGTGTCTTTTGGCTTCTAAAATAATATACTCACTGATCACCTTCGAACAAGTTTTGCCCAACGTCGCTTTGGTGATGGCATTGAGTTGATACGTAGATAAATGCATGAGTTGGGCATATTGTGCCGGGCTTTTGTGGGTAGCAAAGTGGGTTTCTATAAGCAGTAAAAACTCGTCTAGCTTCTCTTGTTGGTATAAAGGAACATCAAGCCTTTGGGCATTTTGACGGATCAATTCAGTAAAAAGAATGCTCAAATGAGCTTTGATTACCTCACGATATCCCACTTGTTTGTGGGTATATTCATGTAGCATAGATGCCATCGTTGCCCATAATTTGGCGAACCTTTGGGTGTCTAACTGATAAAAATGAACGCTGCTTGCTTTGCGTAACAGTTGATAAAGAGTGGAATCGGTAGGGTAGTAAAAATCGGGCTTAAAAGCGATTAAGTAGCCAGTCCTGTCTGCCTTAAGCTGGTGTTGGTGTACTTGTCCCGGGCGCATGAACACAACTGAGTGGTCACAAACTTCATAAGGTACAAAATCTATCTCGTGGGTTCCACTGCCCTTGTCCAAGGCAAGCATATAAAAAAAATCGTGTCGGTGAAGAGGTTGGCTCAGGGTTTTGCCTGTGGTGGGTAGCTCATAGGTACTTCTAATGCTAAAGTCTTCTTGAAAATCGGCGGACTTTTGGGTGGCATTGATGTCTCTTACCGGAATATACTTCATGGCGTATCAGGGCATTTTGTTTATCTCGTCTACGCAAGTGGTTCCTATTTGGCGTATTGAATCGGCATTGGCTGCTTCAAACGACTCATAGCTTTTAATGGCTTGCTTAAGCGCACAATGGCACACCCGGTCAATTTGTTGGCCAGAAAGCTGAATATTTTTGTTTTTCCGCGACTCTTTACAAAATTCCAAAAACTGTTGTTTGTCTTGAGGTATCCATTTGCCTTGGGCGCTGGTGGGCTTGCAAGCCATACTGAGGCACAGCAAGGCCAAGAGCGCAAGGCATTGGTATAATTTGTTATGCATGGGTTATTTTTTGAGTTGTTCCAGGCGTTGGTTCATCAATTTCATTTGTTTTAACAACGAGTCGTCGCGCCCTATGATGCCTTTAAAACCCTTGAAAAGATACTTTTCGAGTTGCGCAGGATTAAACTGGTGGGCGTTTTCGGTAATGCCTACAATGGCCTCTTCAGGTTTGTAGTAATCCTTTTTGTCTTTGGCAAACTTTACCTCAATCATACTTTTGCCCACCAAACCTTTGGGTTTGATAATGAACTGTGAACCACGGGGAATGTTCACATCCTGGTTGATATCAACAGTTACTTTTACCAACGAGTCGGTCAGTTGCACCGATTCTACCCTGCCAATGGCCACTCCACGGGTTTGTATCAGGGCATTGTTGGTCAAAAAATTGACTTGCTGATAGTGCAGCTCCAGCTTATAATAATCGGGAACATTGATGCGCCATACAAATCCAATGAGCATGACTACTGCCATAAAAGCTACCAACCAAGACCTTAATTTATCCATTTATCTTTTTTTTACTTAAAGCTATTGTATTATTATACAGAGGGTTATATGATTACTTAAAAACAAAAATAGAAATAAAACTGTAGCTAACTTTGTCTATGCAAAGATTTTTTTCATTGCCCACCTACAAAATATTTTGTTGTATTGAAATGCTGTATTTTTTACGTTTTACTTACTTAAGATTTATGACATCCTGTGACATCTTTAGTCTATCTTAAATCCTATTACAATCACATCGTCAGTTTGCGGAATGTAGCCCCTCCAATCGTTCAATTTCTTTTCTAATATATCGTGTTGTTCGTCAAAAGGAAGCAAGTGTATTTCTAGCAACAACTCCTTGAACTGTTTAAGCATAAACTTTTTTTCTCTGGGGCCACCAAATTGATCGCGGTAGCCATCCGAAAAGATATAAAACACCGTGGGTTGGTCTACCTTGATGGTGTGTTTAGCAAACATTCTTTCGTGGTCTTCCCAGTGGTGTCCACCTATAGGCATCATGCCTCCTTTGATCTGGTGCAACTCATTGTTTTGTATATAAAACAGGGGACTTTTTGCTCCGGAAAAAGCGACTGTTCTTTGTTCTTTGTCTATTACACACAATGCCATGTCCATGCCGTCCCGGTTTTCGGAGGTTCTTTGGCGAAGCGCGTTTTGAACACTTTTATGCAAATGGTGTAAAACCAGGTCAGGCTCTGTGATCCCTTCCAGTTCTACAATACGGTTAAGCGCATTGGCTCCCAGCATAGACATAAAAGCCCCCGGCACCCCGTGCCCGGTACAGTCTACTGCAGTAATAATCACCTTTTCGGTGTCAAATCCCTTAAAAATTTTTTGTATGCCTTCAAACGTTTGGGTTTCTTCATAAATGGGGCGGGGAACAGTTTTGGCGTACCAATAAAAATCGCCACTGACAATGTCTTTGGGTTGCCAAAAAATAAATGAGTTGGGTAAAGCACTTTTTACATCTTCCAGGGTAGGTACCATGGCTGTTTGAATGTGCTTGGCATAGAGAATACTGTCCTGTATTTGGTAGTTTTTTTCTTCAATAATGGCATTTTTGAGCTCCAGCGAACTATTGATGGTAGTAATTTCTTCGTTTTGAGCTTCTATGCTTTTCTTTTGTTGTACGAGTTCTTCTTCCAGTACATTGTGATTGCGCGAGCGCCTGATCAATACCCGCAAAATGCCCCGCATAATCTGAATATGGTTCATCATCACCTTGTAAAAAACGTCTTGGTTAAGTTTCCACAGGCGGGTACGCCTAAGGGTGGTTACGTCTGCCGACCGGGGTTTGGTGTCGAGCAAGGCGTATTCGCCAAATACATTTCGGTTACGCAGCACCACAAAGGTATAACCTCCATCGTGTACCCGTACAGCGCCATCTACTATGATGTACATAGACTCGCCAGGATCTCCTTTTTTGATAATGAGGGAGTCCTTGGGGTGATGTTCTTCGGTCAATACTTTGGCAATATTCACCAATACATCCTGGTCGGTTTCAGCAAATACTTTGACCGTTTTTAGGATTGCCACTTTTTCGGCAAGATCAATATCTTTTACAGGTTCAGGCATCAGCACAATGCTTCGTGATTTGATATATATACCATACTAACAATTATCAAAAAACCCTCCATAGTATCAGAAGTTTTTCAATAAAAACAGTTATTGAGCAAAAAAGATTGTTTTTTTATACAAAAAGCACTTTATAAATTATTTATAATCAAGAAGATACAAATTTAATTTGAATTTCCTTTGTCTTTTTTGCTCTGTTTTTACAAGCAACTATAGTATATAAACACAAGTCGACTTGATCGTGTACAAAACAACAAACACAAAATTAATAAAGATGTTTGAAACCCATCCGTAGGTGGAAATTATTTCGAAAATATTCAACAATATCTCATCTTAATGAAAAATCAAGAACAAAAAACAGAAGGACACTTAAACGATTCAGGCATCAGTTTATATGTAGAGGCTAAAATGCTTGACAAAACCAATACATTGCCCAAAGCCATGCGTGCGCATGTAGCAGCGTGTGCCTCTTGCCAAATGCGGGTGGCAGACTTTCATCAGTTTATGAAAGACGAACAAATAAGCCCTGCCAACCCAACATCTTATTCAGATAAAAAAATGCGCCTGCTTACTTTTAATAAATACACCCTTGGCAGAATAGCTGCGGTGGTATTGTTGCTAGTGGCAGTTTATTTTATGTTGTTTGATGCTACAGGCAAACTACAAAACGCTGCCAGCGACTATTCCCTATCTTCGTTCAAGTCTTCGATTACGTCGCCTTTTGACAATAAAAGAATAGATGTAGGGTATACCAAATGGGAGATGAACACCGGTGAAGCCAAAGTGTTTAAACTAAAGAACGGATCGAACATTCGTGTACCTGCAGATGCTTTTGTAAACAAGTTGGGGGAACCCGTCAAAGGAAAAGTAGAAATTAAGTACCGTGAGTTTCACAATGCCGCTGACATTATAGCCAGTGGTTTGCCTATGCATTACGACAGTGCCGGGGTACGTCACCACTTCGAGTCGGGAGGAATGTTTGAGTTGCGGGGTAGCCAAAACGGTCGCCCAGTATTCATTGCCGATAACAAAAATGTAGAAGTAAATCTGATTTCTTATAACCCAGACAAGCGTTTTAATCACTACTTTTTAGACGAAGGGGTCCCACGTCCTCAGCGTAGGGTTGCCCAGGCGCAAATATTACCTTCATTGTCGGTGTTTCAGCAAACTCCTGCACCCAATTGGCAACTCATAGGTGCAGGAGTAACAGCGTCTATAACCAACGATTCTACCCAACAAAATGCCGCGTCGCAAGCACAAGCATTTGACAAACAAAATGACAAAAGCGACGAGCCCAGAGGGAAAACAGGGTTACGAAAAGGACCCGTCAAACCTTCGTTGGCTAAGGAGGCAACCGTCCAGAAAAAAGTAAGCCCCGATTATTTTGAGTTGAAATATGCCCTTGACTTCGAGCCCGAATTGAGGACTTTTGTCCCGGTAAAATGGGCACACGCCGATAATTTGCTAAAAAATGATCCTAAGTATATCTCCAACAAGTGGGTGCTCAATGAGCCTTGGCACAAAGTAACTTTACACAAGTTGCCATTTGGCTTTAAGACGCTTGCTGTTGGTGAGGCAACGGATATAAAGTATTCGGCCGATGGGCAAAGAATGTTGGCGTATGACCAACTTGGCAAGGCAAGCTTATATACCAGTGAGGGGCAGTTAATCAGGCAGTTTGACCAAACCATTGCTACCCAAATGTCAAAATCGGGCAAGCATATACTGACCACCCAACGCAGAGCGGTGAAGCTTTGGTCGAGTAAGGGTGAGTTATTGACTGCCTTGCCTACCAAAAATGACCTCAATATGGCGGTGATATCTGATAATGACCAACATATATTGACCACCAATGCCGAGGAGCAATCGGTTCTTTGGACACTCCAGGGCAAGTTGGTAAGAAAGTTCCACGATTATTTTAAGTTTGCCAGCTTTTCGCCCAATGGTGAATATATTGCTACCATTTCTGACCGCGATTATTCGTTGAAAATATGGACAAGCAGAGGCAAGTTTTTGCATCAGCTCAAGGGAGAATACAATACCGCGTATTTCTCTGCCGATAATCGTCATTTGCTTACTTCAAGCCCAAGAAACGGGGCGCAGTTGTGGTTTTACGAAAAATCTTACCACAATACCATGTTAATGAATGTGTTGAAGCACAAAGAGGCTGCGGTAAAGATGGCGACGTTTTCGCACGATGGGCAACGGGTATTGACGGCCTCAAACGATGGTACTGCCAAGGTTTGGAATGTAAACGGGCAACTAATGAAAATTCTGAAGGTGTCGAAAACCTGGGTAAACTCCGCTATATTTTCGGCAGATGATCAAATGATTTTGACTGCTGACGACTACGGAACAGCGAAGCTTTGGAGCAAAGAAGGCAAGCTTTTGCATACATTGCGTGGACATAGCCAAGGTTTGAATGGAGCAGTATTTTCGCCAGATCAGCAAAAAATTGTGACTTTCTCAAAAGACCAGACAATGAAAATATGGAATCGTAATAAGCCTCTAAAAGAAACCTACGCGCTTGATTTATCAAACATTGGCCCGCACTACGAAGAGATGTATAAATTGCAAATGAATCGGTATTTGATGATGAAACGCTATTCGAGTGATGTGATGGAAAAGAAGAAGATCAAGCGGCCAATAAGAAATCAGCTGCGCAAGTTTTTTACGATTGTTAAAATGTATCGCCCAGCCCTTGCCCCCAATACAATGGTGGCCAACACCAAGGTAGAAAATAAACTGGAAGCGTTTAAAAAGATGTATAACCAAGAGCTTGCGGCAGTAGAGAAGGAGCGAGAAAAGCAAGAGGAGGCAAGAAGAAAAATCGAAGAAAAAGACAGGCAATTGGCAAAACGTGAAGCCCAACTCTTTCATAAATTTAAGGTAAGCAACTTTGGCTACTATAATGTAGACCGTATATTGAAAATGACAGGACGTGATGTGGTGATTTGTCAAGCAGATGTGACGCTCAATAAAACGGATGGTATTTATTCAAGGCTGTATTTGGTGACAGGCGATAAGGGGACAGGAGTAGTGAAGTTTGATGCTAACAGCTTAAACTTGTTTTGGTTTCAGCCCAAGCACAACAACCAGTTGGTAGTAGTATTGCCCAACAATAAGGTGGCTTTGTTTAGCCCTCAGGAGTTTAAAAAAATAGACCTTGAGCGCTTACGCAGAGATAAATATTATATCTTTAACCTAACCAAGGTACACCAAGTAGGCTCAGTCAATCAGTTGGCAAAATTACTGAATGTACCTACCTAACAATTGCCTGAACAATTTAAACAAAAGCTCCCCGCCTACATTGTAAGCGAGGAGCTTTTGTTTATGTGCTAATTGTACACTTATAGATGAGAATGTTGATACCCAAATGATTAATCAATTAAGGATTTCAATTGTATTTTTTATATAAGAACACTTTATGTCCACTTGTATGTTTGTGCATGCCTGCAACAATTACTTATTTATGTTCAGCTAAAAAAACGAACATAATGAAAATTGCTCCGATTACCATCAATGAGAAAGAACGTTTACAGGCCTTATACAGGTATAATATATTAGATACTGACTTTGAGCAAGCGTTTGACGAACTGATACAACTCGCCTCTTACATTTGTAGCACCCCCATTTCGCTGATGTCTTTAGTAGCTGAAAACAAACAATGGTTCAAA
This sequence comes from Microscilla marina ATCC 23134, assembly GCF_000169175.1. Taxonomy (NCBI): domain Bacteria; kingdom Pseudomonadati; phylum Bacteroidota; class Cytophagia; order Cytophagales; family Microscillaceae; genus Microscilla; species Microscilla marina. The sequence continues at coordinate 204,194 of NZ_AAWS01000008.1, read as the reverse complement.
GCCAAGGTAGGGCTGGAGGCTAGAGAAACGCCACGCGAGTTGGCTTTTTGCGCGCACGCCATCCATAGGCCTGAATTGTTTATTGTAGAAGATGCCACCAAAGATGAGCGCTTTCATGACAATCCGCTGGTCACTGGGCACCCTGATATACGATTTTACGCTGGAATGCCCCTTACTACCCCTGACGGTTTTAGTTTGGGGACACTATGTGTGATAGACAAACGCCCTCGTGATTTGACTGAAGCCCAAAAAACTGCTCTGAAAACGCTTGCCTCGCAAGCAATTGCCCAGTTAGAGCTACGTATGAAGCTGAGAGTTATAGAAAGTAAACAAAAAAGCATTGCCAGGAAAAACCAAGAAATTTTTGAGAGTATTCATTATGCTCAAAAAATCCAAGCCGCCATTTTACCTAGCTCCAAAAGTTTGGATAAGGTGTTTGCTGATCACTTTGTTATTTATGAACCCAAAGATATTGTTTCTGGTGATTTTTACTGGTTGAGCCAAGTCAAAAAACGGATCATAGTCAATGGTATTCCCTCTTTTGAAGTATATAGTTTTGTTGCCGCTGTAGATTGTACCGGACACGGAGTGCCAGGGGCTTTTATGAGCATGATTGGTAGTCGGCTATTGAATGAAATAGTCAATGAGAAGAAGGTAATTGATCCTAAAAGAATTATTGCCAAAATGCATGAAGGTATTTATAAAGGTTTACAACAACAAGAGTCGAACAATCAAGATGGTATGGATATATGCTTGTGTAGAGTGCAATATATGGACAACTCCAACAACATAGAGTTAGTGTATAGTAATGCCAAACGTCCCTTGTTTTATACAAAACAAAATAACTTATATCAAATCAAAAGAAATCGGGTTTCTATAGGTGGGTATAGACCTGAACAAACAACTCAAGAATTTAAAAACCATACCGTACAGCTCCAACATAAAGATATTATTTATTTGAGTAGCGATGGGTTTGTAGATACGTCTAATAACAAACGTAAATCTTTTGGTACTAAACGGCTATTTACCCTACTACAGGAAATTATGCACAAGCCATTAAACATACAACGCAAAAGGTTGTTAGAGGCAAAGATCAAATATCAAGAAGAAGCAGACCAACGCGATGATATTGTGATGCTGGGAATTCAATTATAGGGCTATCCTGCGGCGCATCAGATGCTCACCTTCTTTCTAACAAAAATGGTTTTACAATTTACCTACAGTAAACCATAAAACCATATTATTACAATAAGGGAAACCAGGTTAATCATTTAACTCTCTACCGCAACTCCAGCTTTGTCCATAATAGACGCCACCACTTCGGGGTTGAGCAACGTACTAATATCGCCCAGGTTAGAAGCGTTGTTTTCGGCAATTTTGCGCAAGATTCTACGCATAATCTTACCCGAACGGGTTTTGGGCAAACCAGGTACTACCAAAATCTTATCAGGTTTGGCAATGGGTCCAATAATCTTGTTGATCGTGCTGATAATGCTCCGCTTGATCTGTTCTTCGTCGTGGTTGGCAGCATCGGCCTCACATACAATGTACGCATAAATGCCCTGCCCTTTGATTTCGTGGGGGTAGCCTACCACCGCCGATTCGTTTACCAATGGGTGTTCGTTGATGGCATTCTCTATTTCGGCAGTACCCAAACGGTGCCCCGATACATTGATTACATCGTCTACCCGTCCCAAAATACGGTAATAACCATCTTCGTCGCGCTTGCATCCGTCTCCGGTAAAATACAAACCTTTATAAGTAGAAAAATAGGTTTGACGGCAACGTTCGTGATCGCCATAAGTAGTACGCAACATCGATGGCCAGGGAAACTTCACGCATAAGTTGCCTTCTACACTGTTGCCTTTTAATTCATTGCCCTCATTGTCTACCAATATAGGCTGAATTCCGGGCAAGGGCAGGGTGGCATAGGTAGGTTTGGTAGGAGTAATGCCGGGCAAGGGAGAGATTAAAATACCTCCGGTTTCGGTTTGCCACCAAGTGTCTACGATTGGGCAACGATCTTTACCAATGTGGTCGTGGTACCAGTGCCACGCTTCTTCGTTGATGGGTTCTCCCACACTACCCAATACTTTGAGCGAACTCAGGTCGTGTTTCTCTACATACTCTAGCCCTTTGGCCTGCAAAGCACGAATGGCAGTAGGGGCAGTATAAAACTGGTTCACCTGGTGTTTGTCTACTATTTCCCAAAAACGCCCCGCGTCAGGAAAGGTAGGTACTCCCTCAAACATGACACTGGTGGCTCCTGCCAACAAAGGACCATACACAATGTAAGAGTGCCCCGTGATCCAGCCAATGTCCGCCGTACACCAGTAAACATCGCCTGCGTTGTATTGAAAAACATTCTTAAACGAATAAGCTGTATATACCATGTAGCCGCCCGTGGTATGCACTACTCCTTTGGGTTTGCCCGTAGAGCCCGATGTATACAAAATGAAGAGCATGTCTTCGCTGTCCATTTCTTCGGCTTTGTTTTCCAAGGTTTCCCCTGCTATCACATCGCTCCACCAGATGTCTCTGTTTGGCTTCATGGTTACCTCACTGCCCGTGCGCTTGAGCACAACGCTGCGCTCTATGCTTGGGGTGTTTTCTAGGGCTTCATCTACTATTTTCTTTATTTCCAACACCTTTGTGCCCCGGTAGCCTCCATCAGCAGTAAGCACAGTGGTGGCTTGGGCATCGTTGATGCGGTCGGCAAGGGCGTTGGACGAAAACCCAGCAAATACGACCGAATGAATGGCTCCAATACGGGCACAGGCAAGCATAGCAATGGCAGCTTCGGGCACCATAGGCATGTATATCACCACACGGTCGCCTTTTTTTACTCCTTGCTTCAAAAGTCCATTCGAAAATTGGCATACTTTCTCAAACAGTTCCCGGTAGGTAAGGGTAATGCTTGCTTCGTCGGGGTTGTTGGGTTCCCAGATAATAGCCGCTTTGTCGCCGTGGGTAAAGAGTTGGCGCTCAAAAATGTTTTCGGTAATGTTTAATTTCCCGTTAACAAACCATTCTATTGTAGGCTCTTCAAAATTCCAGTCAAGCACTTTATCCCATTTTTTGCGCCAATGAAAGTTCTCGGCAACCGAAGCCCAAAAAGCTTCGGGGTTAGATACGCTTTTTTGATATTCGTGGATATAACCACCCAATGTGTTGATTTTATTTGTCATTTTTTAAAGTTTTTTTCGTGTTTTACAATAGCTCACCACATGCGGTTCCTTAGGAATGGTGAGCAATTAAATTGCTATTCTTGAGGTAGAGGTTTTGTTTTGAGACGAGGCTATTTTTTGCGCCCATAGCAGCGCTACGGGCAAAAACCGATGGCTACAGCTACGCTGTGCCGAGCTCTGCCAACGGCTAAAAATAACGAAGTATCAAGGCGAAAAATCACCTCTCAGAGTGTAAATTTATTTTTGAACAATTCCTTAGGTCGATGGTCCATTGTAACTGGACGTAGTGAACTTAATTCGTAATTGAAAATTCTTAATTTACTAAATCAATGGTCCTGCGCTTCGCCTGCGCCCCTTGGGTAGCGAATGCTTTCTACCATTTCTTGTACTTGTTGTGGTGGAGTAGCAGTATTGCGTGATACAACCAAAGCTACCAGGGTATTGATGAACATTCCCAAGGTGCCTATGCCTTCTGGCGAAATGCCCCACCACCAACCAGCCTTGGTGCCTCCCAAAAACTTGAAGTACACAATGTAAGCAATGGTAAAGAGTAAGCCAGTGATCATTCCGGCAATGGCACCTTCACGGTTCATGCGTTTGTCAAAAATACCCAATACAATTGCCGGAAAAAACGAGGCTGCCGCCAAACCAAAGGCAAAAGCCACTACTTGTGCGACAAACCCTGGGGGGTAAATGCCAAACAACCCGGCAATGACTACAGCCACAGCTGCCGACAAACGGGCGTACAACAATTCGCCCCTGTCGGAGATGTTTGGGTTGAGTTGTTTTTTGATCAAGTCGTGCGACACCGAGGTAGAAATCACGAGCAACAAACCAGCTGCGGTAGACAAGGCTGCGGCAAGCCCCCCGGCGGCTACCAGGGCAATGACCCAATTGGGCAGCTGGGCAATTTCGGGATTGGCAAGCACTATAATGTCACGGTCTATGTAGAGCTCATTTTTGTTGCTATTGAGTTGGTTGGTCACCACTCGTTCGCCTGAGGTTCCTTTGCTTTCCTTAAAGGTCGGCTTGCCCACAAAGGGTTTTCCTGGAAAATACTGCACTTGCCCATCCTTGTTTTTATCTACCCAGGCAATGAGTCCGGTAGCCTCCCATTTTTTAAACCATTCGGGCATAGCCACATAGGCCTTTTTATCCTGAATGGTAGTAATCAGGTTGGTGCGGGCAAAGGCGGCAATGGCGGGGGCGGTAGTGTACAAAATGGCAATAAAGACCAAGGCATAGCCTGCCGATAAACGGGCATCTTTTACTCTGGGTACCGTAAAAAAACGTACAATAACGTGGGGCAAACCTGCGGTACCTACCATGAGGGCAGCAGTGATAAAAAACACATCGATCATGCTTTTCGATCCATTGGTATAGGCGTTGAACCCTAGTTCTTTGTGCAAGCCATCCAGTTTTTCAAGCAATGTTTTACCTCCTTCTACAGTGCCCCCAAAACCTAATTGAGGTATAGGGTTGCCAGTAAGCTGAATGGAAATAAAAATGGCAGGCACCATAAAAGCAAAGATCAAGACACAATATTGGGCTACCTGGGTGTAGGTGATGCCCTTCATGCCGCCCAATACAGCGTAAAAAAACACAATGCCCATGCCTATAATAATTCCCCAGGTGATGGGCACTTCGAGAAAACGGGAAAACACCACACCTACGCCCCGCATTTGCCCTGCTACATAGGTAAAAGAAACAAACAAGGCACAAATAACGGCCACCGTGCGTGCTACATCGGAGTAATAGCGATCGCCGATAAAATCGGGCACGGTAAACTTACCAAACTTACGCAGATAGGGCGCCAACAACAAGGCAAGCAATACATAGCCTCCTGTCCAGCCCATCAGATAAACAGCCCCGTCGTAGCCCATAAAAGAAATGAGCCCCGCCATAGAAATAAACGAAGCTGCCGACATCCAGTCAGCTGCAGTGGCCATTCCATTGGCAAGCGGTGGCACCCCGCCGCCTGCTACATAAAACTCGCGGGTAGATCCGGCACGCGACCAGATGGCAATAAAGATATACAAGGCAAAAGTTGCCCCTACTATAATATACGTCCAGGTTTGTACGCTCATGTTGGTTAGTGGTTAGTGTAGCTATTATAGCCTCAAGCTTTAAGCGACAAGCTGCAAGTTAAAGGCTACTCTACGAGCTTTTATGTTTATATAATGTTGAAGACAGGATTCTACAGTGGTTGGTTTATGACTGTTTGTCAACGGCCAGCACAATATTATTCAATATCAGCTCTACTCTTCATCTACTTCGTACTTTTTGTCCAGCTTGTTCATGAGCCTTACATATACAAAAATGAGGATAACAAAAGTAAAAATGGAGCCTTGTTGAGCAAACCAAAAGCCCAGCTTAAAGCCCCCCAATTTGATGGTGTTGAGTGGGTTTACGAGCAGTATGCCAAAGCCGTAAGATACGACAAACCATATAGAGAGCAATACGAGAAGGTAACGCAGGTTAGTTTTCCAATAATTTTTAATATTTTTCTGATCATTCATATCTGCAAAAAATACAAAGGGTTCTTATAATTTCGTCACAAAAAAGTAAATCGTTGGTACATATACAAACAATCGATACTTGATTCTACTTATATTTTTTTGTGTACAGATATTAATAAACCTACAAGGTAGGTTTATCTTTCAATTTGAGCCAAACAATACTTACCGCAAGGTGAACATAGACCACGCTCAGGCTTTAAATTATTTTTTGGTTTATTGTGGTCATATTCTTGCAGTACTTTTGGGTTTTCGGCCTAAATATTACAGATTGGTTTTTAGTATATTACCAGAGTTTGTTAACTTTAGGAATTATAAGGCGGCGATTGCGCAAATAAGTGCCGCCAATTCTAATTCACAAAGCTTTTTTAAAACACATGTCAATATCAATTAAAGTTCTTGATACTACCTACGCCAGGGTGGTGCATCATCGTTTGGGTGGGCAACACTTTATGGGCGTTAGCTGGAGTCGTCCTGCCAGCAAAAAAGAAAATGAGGTGCTTTGGCAAAAAGCCCTTGAGTATGCACAAAAACACCGGATTAACCTCTGGCAACTCGACCGTAGTCAGGTGTCGGTATATACACCGCCTGAAACCTGGTTACAAAAGTCGTGGTTTCAGCCAGGCAACGACGACAACAGCAACATCATTGCTGTAGTAATGGCCGATCAGTTGTTTTGTCAATTGTTGCTACACGAGGTAGAACCCATTCACCAAACCAACCCTTCGTTTCACGCGGGTTTGTTCTCTGACAGGGACAAGTCTAAAGACTGGTTGTTGAATGCTGTTTTTTCTGAAAAGAAAATTTTGCTTTCTGCCTAAGTAGTCAATGCTATCCACTTCTTCCTTGCCACCTATTCATCCTTCCTGCAACCACCCATGTAGATTGCCTATGCCAGCTCGACACTTATTTTGAACATGTTCCTTAGTAAGTAACATCATTAAAAACCCTCGTCCTTTGGTATAAGAACGAGGGTTTTATTTTGGCTTAAATTCTGGCAGTTATCAAATTTAGCTTATTCAGCATAATAAGCAGTGACTGCCTCTTGTCCGGTGTAGTTTTTCCCTGCCCGATCGTTGGCACCCAGGTAAGCGTGAGCAAACGAAGGTACATGGGGGAGAGGAGCCTGGGCAATAATGAGTTTTTTTTGTGCATCGTACTCAATGCCTGCTTGTCGAAACCATTCGAGCACTGTTTCTCCCTGGGCGTCGTTGCCTACTTGTACGCTTGCCAGGTCAAAGCTCGCCACCATTTTGCCGCCAGGCGCCAGTATTTTACCCAAACGGGCAATTGCCCCCAGTTTATCACCCACATAATGTAAGCCATGAATACAAGTAATGAGATGGTACGCCGGAAGCGGAGGTTGCCAATGGGTAATAGAGCCTATGAAAAAACGTATACAATTCACCTGTTCAGGAATAGGGGCAAAAAAATCGACCAGGTCTACCCCATGCAAGTGTAAACGGCCTTGAGACGAAGCCAAAGCCTGGGCAGTTTGCAGCAAAGCGTTGCCCTTGCCACAACATACGTCTAACCAACAAGCCTCAGACTCGTGGGCCAATAGCGTACGTAGCCAGTCTTTGGGACAAAAGCCTACTTCATTTTCATAGCTGTTTACCCCGCTTGCCTGACGTTCACGGTTCATGCGGTTGTTGGCTACTATAGGCGACCATACCAGTTCCTCTTCGGGCAGAAGTTTGGGTAGTTGTTTCATAGGATACAAGCTCTAAAGTAACTTTACTACCTCAAGGGCGGTGGCTTCATTGTTAAATACTGCCAAAAAACGTGCTTTATGGGCAAACTCAATATCGTTGGCATTGCTTACCTCAGCTTGCATGGTTTCTAAAGTGGGCAAAGGGTGGGCTTCAGCGTCTATAGTGGTCAATTGCCATTGCTGCCCTTCTATCAACTCGTTTTTGCTGGCACGCGGAATCAAGCAAAACCTAATACCGGGCTCTAAAGCTGCCCAGCGTTTCCAACCTTTGCAGTGTTGCTCCAGACGAACTACCTGGGGGGTAAGCATTTGACGGGCTTCCCAAATGGGTTTTTGTGCTACAATTTTTTCGGCTTCATACAGGGTGTTTTCCAAAAAAGTGGCGGCCATTTTCACCGCCTTGTCAAATTGTTCCATTTGCTTGTCATCGTTGTCAGGTTCACGGTTAAACGCCCCAATCAATCCTGATACGGTGCCTGCTGTGCCACCAGGCAAATGTTCGTCGATGGTTTTTAAGATATTATTTTGGTTGGTATCTGTCTGGTCTACCAAGTCAATCAACGACTCTTGTACCAGCAAAGCTACGTCGACATTGTTACCACATAGTTGCGAGCCAAAATGTTCCCACACCAAACCTGCCGCACTTTTTAGGTGGCGGTCTTGGTGATGGTCAAAATTGTTGTGGGCAGGGTCATACACGAGCCCTACGTCTACTACCAATACGTTGGAGTTTTTGACTACCTTGCCGAGCAGGTCGGGGTGACGGGTACGGGTAATATGCAAGGGAGCGCCTTTGAGTTTTTGTAAGATTGCTACTGCAAAAACTTCGTCGGCGTGAAAACTCCCATTATGGGTAATCAGTTGATCGGGAATTGTTGTCATATAATGTTTAGTTAGTAGCACCAACAAGGTTCTAGGTGCTAGGTACACCCTGTTCCATTCGGGGCTTTTAGCCTCTCCGTGCGGCGAGGGTGTACCTAGAACCTTGTCGGGGCTATGGACCGATTAAAAAAACGTCGCTAAGGTAGGCAATATTTCGCCACTTTTGCCTTTAAGTACCCAGCCTTGTTGATAAATATCGATGGTTTGGGTAAAGGTAGAGTTATCAAGGTTGATAGCAATGATTGGTTTACCTGCTTTGAGCACTGTTTCAAAAATTAGCAAGGGCAGGTTGGTAGCTCCAGTAGTGCCTACCACCACTAGCAAGTCAGTATGGAAGGCTGCTTCCAGGGCACTTTCATATTTATAATATGCTTCGTTGTAATATTCGTCAAAAAACAAAACATGGGGACGCATCAACTCGCTGCATTCGGGGCAGGCCAGCTTATCCCATTCTTCGTCGGGCATAATGTCGTTTTTGGTATAATACCCCAAATCTTGCGGAAAAGGGTGTACTTCGCCACAATCATCGCAACGCACATGCGAGAGCGTACCGTGGATGCAGTAAGTATTTGGGGGCGTATTACCCGCCAGCAGGTGCAGTCCGTCTACATTTTGAGTAACCAAAGTAAAGCGTTGACTGCCCAGCCGTTTTTCTAAGGTCGCCAATGCCTGATGCCCAGGGTTGGGTTGGGCGTGGCGGGCATTATTGAAATAATGCAGTGCCCAGCGCCACACTTTTTCGGGAAACTGCCTAAACATATAATTGGTGGCAATCTCCATAGGGGTATAGTTTTTTGACCCTATAGTCCAGTAGCCTTCGCTGCCTCTAAAGGTAGGGATACCACTTTCAGCAGAAATGCCTGCCCCGGTCAAAAACAGGGCTTTTTGCTGGCTTTCGCCAAATTGTTTAAGAAAGGTTTGTAAACTATTGGGAATCATATTGTTTAGGGTACTCACAAGCAGAGAGTGGATCGTTGTAATCAATCAATGTTATATAGTGTCTTTAATGGCAGCTAAGATTTCGGGTAAAATTTCACCGCTTTTTCCTAATAATACGTGTCCGGTTTGGTTGGCTTCAAGGGTGCGCGAAAAAATACTGCTATCCAGGTTTACCACTACAATTTGCTTGTTGTTGTTGAGGGCATTGTAATACATTTTATTAGGTAAATTGGTTGCCCCCGAAGTACCCACCACAATCAAGAGGTCAGCTTCCCTGTTTTTATGCAGAGCGGTTTCATACTTGTAGTACTTTTCGTTATAGTATTCATCAAACCACAATACATGGGGGCGGGTAAGCGCTCCACAACTAGGGCACCTGAGTCGCTCCCATTCTTCAAGGCTGATAGCGCTCTCCCGGGTTTTGGGGGCAATGCCCTCCGGAAAAGGCAAAAGTTCGGTGTCACAAGAATCTTTGCTACACCTCACATGGGTAAGGTCGCCATGAATGAGTAAGGTATTTTTAAAAGTGCTGCCTGCCCTAAAATGAAGCCCGTCTACATTTTGGGTAACCAAAGTAAAACGTTTGCCGCCCAATATCTTTTCCATCTCAGCTACAGCATAATGCCCTGGGTTGGGCTGGGAATTGTTGCACACAGTATGCCTAAACAAATACCATTTCCATACTTCCTGCGGGTTTTGCTTAAACATTTTCATGGTGCCTATTTCCTGGGGTTGGTAATTGACCGAGCCTATTTTCCAATAGCCTTCTTTGCCCCTAAAGGTAGGGATACCACTTTCGGCAGAAATGCCTGCTCCGGTGAGCACCACCATTTTAGCTTGGTCGTTGGCAGCAAATTCGTGCAAATATGCCCTAAGTTCTGATGAGATCATTTATTTTATTGGTTTTTAGAGAGTAAAACGAAGAAATCAAATTACAGAAAAAAGTGCAGTGAACCAAGTAAAAACTGGCAGGTATGAAAACTTAAGGTTATTTTAGTAAATTATATAATTCATACAAGCTAACACCTCACAATAAACCATCTAATAAAATTACGTAATGAACGATTTTACCTGGGACAAGGAGAATTTGTGGCGATTGCTTACCTCTGAAGACGATGCCAATGTGACACTGGCAAGGCAAATGCTTAAAGGGGTTCCTTTTGGTTTGGCAAAAGAAATGATGATCAAGTCGGAACTGTATTGGAGGGTAAAGCGCATTTTTTACGACAGTCTGGTAATACTGGAACGTTGCGAGAAACAAGGTACAGATGAGTTTGTTACAGAAGATTACCTGGGAACAGAAAGCGAAGCGTTGAAAAATTATTGGATCAGGTTTGAAGACATTATCAATTATCACCAGCAAAAACTCAATGATCGCCAAATAAGGCAACTGTTGCGCTGGAGGATATTACACAACGTACGCGCCTATACCAAAGAGGATGAGATATATGTTGCTTTAAACAATGATATATAACCTGTTGTTTATCAGGAGTTTAAAGGTGTTTGCCTTGCTACAGTACCTGCTGTACTTGTTTAGACAATACCAAGTGCTCGTATTCCTTGAGTAAAGTAAAGGTAATTTCCTGGCTATCAGTAAGTTGCCCTTCCATGCTAATTCCCCCAGGCTTGTTGTTCAAATGCTCGGCAGGGTAGGAGCCCTGGGGTGGAAAGCCTTCCTGGACATATTGCCTGATAAGGCTGCCAAGTGTGGCTTTAACGTGAGCCAATGCCTCGGCAGACACTTCGGGTTCGTCGCCTTCTATTACTTCTATGCTTAGCTGTGTTTCTACCTGACCTGCTTCGTCTACCTCAGCCAGCAACAGGATCTTTGCCCGATGGGTGTATTGGCGCAAGCCAAACGGATCGGTAAAAACGGTGGTACGACTCATTTCGGGTTGCCCATGTTGGTAACAGGCATAGGCGTATTCTTTGCAATTATATACAATCACCATTTCACCCTCAGTGTTTAAGGTAATTTCGCCCTCACCGTAATTATACATTTCTCCAGCATTGGGCAACTCTAGCCTTTCGGCAATCAAGTCTGACAGTTCCCAGTCTATTTGTATGTCTTGCCACAAAAAATCGTGATCCACTTCTTGTCCACGCTCTTCTACATATATTTTGCACAAGGTTTCATCGCCGCCTGCATTCCAGGTTGCCTTTAATGCCTTTCCTTGTGCCTGTATATGGGCAAGCGCTTCTTTGAGTATGCCGTGTTTGGTTTGAATCATTTGATTACGTTATTAGGGTGTTTGTGTTTGGCTCGATTCACCTGACAGGTGTATATATCAACGTTGAAAATAGGCTTTTAATAAAAAGTGAAGTCATCAAGTCATTTACTACTGCTTGCTTTCTACTTGTTTTAACCACTTTAACTCTTCGCGTTGGGGGGTATACTGCCACTTTTGGGTAAATTTAAAAGCTGCCAAAAAATTTTGTACCCTTTGGGCAGGCGCAATCAGCTGGGCAAGTTCGCGGGCAGCGGCTATCCCCAGAAGGTGTTCTGCCAAAAAAACACCAAAGTCGCTGCAGGTAATGTTCAAACTTGCCTTAAGGTTGCTACGAAAAAAAGGCCGCCAAATAAATGCCTGAAGCGATTCAGAGGCGGGTTCTGGTACGGCAGGCATCCAAATTTCCAGGGCGGGGTTTTCGTTGAGCCAATCGTATAGGGTAGGGGTGCGTCCGTTTAAGTCTTCGCGGCAATGCTCTACTGCTATGTCACGCACCAGCACCTGACGTTGATCACTGTTGGTAATCAAGTTGCCTATGAGCTCGGTGGCAAGTTCTACCCCAAACATATTGTGGAGCAGCAAGCGGTGTTTTACATGGTGATAAAAGTACTTGGAGGAGTCTATGAAACTATGTATTTGCTCATAGTCCTGGGGTTGCCCGCCAAACTTTCGCTGAGAAAGTAAGCAATGTTGCCAAATGTTCATATAAATGCTGATACGTGTGTCTTGGATAAAAATAGTAAATCTTTTAGGATTTTGTAAAATTGTGGGGTGTTTTATAAGCGCTTGTTTAACTTTTCATAATATTGATGAGTATTCAACCACTAATGATTATTTTAAACCAAACCATTTACATTTACGGTGGATAAAACTGAGGAAAATTTTTGGAAATTATTTTACTCCTCTGACGAGGTCAATGTAAGGCTGGCGTTGGAACTAGCTAAAGGAATGCCTGAGCTTGATTTAGCGTCTATCTTGCAAGACTATCAAAATCTATACTCTGCATTATTTCCTGGCGGAGAGGCACAAGGGATAGAGGAGCAAGTCGTGGCTTTAAACCAGTCGTCTATCGATGCCTCAGGACAAGGTTTAAGTGTCGTTCCTGATGGTATTGGTAAGCTAAACAATTTAGGGGGCTTGGATTTAAGCCATAACCAACTCACTACCTTGCCTGAAAGCTTTGGTAAACTAGTGAATTTAGAATATTTAGACTTGAGCGGTGCCCAACTCACTACTTTTCCTGAAAGCTTTAGCGAACTAGTGAATTTAGAACGCTTGTATTTAAGTAGCACTCAGCTCGTTACTTTTCCTGAAAGCTTTGGCAAACTAGTGAATTTACAACACTTGTATTTAAGTAGTACCCAACTCATTACATTGCCTAAAAGTTTTGATAAACTAGTGAATTTAGAACGCTTGTATTTAAGCAATACCCAACTCATTACATTGCCTGAAAGTTTTGATAAACTAGTGAATTTAGAATATTTAGACTTGAGCGGTACCCAACTCACTACCTTACCTGAAAGTTTTGATAAACTAGTGAATTTAGAATATTTAGACTTGAGCGGTACCCAACTCACTGATTTGCCTGAAAGCTTTGGCGAACTAGTGAATTTACAAGACTTGTATTTAAGTGATACCCAACTCACTGATTTGCCTGAAAGCTTTGGTGAACTAGTGAATTTACAACGCTTGTATTTAAGTAATACCCAACTCACTGATTTGCCTGAAAGCTTTGGCGAACTAGTGAATTTACAAGACTTGTATTTAAGTAATACCCAACTCACTGATTTGCCTGAAAGTTTTGATAAACTAGTGAATTTACAACGCTTAAACTTGAGCAGCACCCAACTCACTGCTTTGCCTGAAAGTTTTGGTGAACTAGTGAATTTACAACGCTTGTATTTAAGTAATACCCAACTCACTGCTTTGCCTGAAAGCTTTGATAAACTAGTGAATTTACAAGACTTGTATTTAAGTAATATCCAACTCACTGCTTTGCCTGAAAGCTTTGATAAACTAGTGAATTTACAACACTTGTATTTAAGCGATACCCAACTCACTGCTTTGCCTGAAAGCTTTGATAAACTAGTGAATTTACAACACTTGTATTTAAGCGATACCCAGCTCACTGCTTTGCCTGAAAGTTTTGGTGAACTAGTGAATTTACAACACTTAAACTTGAGCAGCACCCAGCTCACTGCTTTGCCTGAAAGTTTTGGTGAACTAGTGAATTTACAACACTTAAACTTGAGCAGCACCCAACTCACTACATTGCCTGAAAGCTTTGGCGAACTAGTGAATTTACAAAACTTGGATTTAAGCAATACCCAACTCACTACATTGCCTAAAAGCTTTGGTGAACTAGTGAATTTACAAAACTTGGATTTAAGCAATACCCAATTCACTACATTGCCTGAAAGCTTTGACGAACTAGTGAATTTAAAAACCTTGGATTTGAGCAATAACCAACTGAGATCCTTAAATCTTTGTGAAAAATTTGTATCCAGGTTACAAGAGCTTCAGTTGGAAGGGAATCCACTTGCTGAATCCGAAATAAAAAGAATAGAAAAATTAATGCACACTCACCTTTACTAATACTATGTTTATCAGCAACTTAGGTGTTTTGTGTGTGCAAAAAATAGGCTGGGCATAGGGGAGGGACCAATGCTGGCGTAGTTAAAGCAGAGCACCGATATACATCGGCATCCAAGGACTCACTACGTTCGGTTCCTTAGGAACGTGATCGCCCCGTAAACGGGATTTCGGGCATAGCCCTCAACAATAACTGTGTAGAGATTTTATGGTGTGAGTCAGCCACTATCGACCATCGACTGTGGACTAAAGCGCACCCAGAACTTTCAACTAAATAAGGTTTAAGGAACCGAGCATAGATGGTCTATTTGCCGTAAAAGCTCAAAAAGCCAAATAAGCTCGATAACGGGCTGCAAAATGCTTACGTACTGCTGGTTGTGACCAACCGCTAAACTTCCTGCAATCGACTTATAAACCCTTTTATCGAACGATTTTAACACACAGCTATATGCTTGTATATCAATGGCTTAGTTTATAAATTACGCCTAAAACAAATTAATATTTGTTATAAAGACGTAATTTTTATTTACCAAAAATGGGGTATAATAAATTATTTAGAAAACGGAAAATGGCTCGAACTACATTAATTGATTGGTGCGTCGAATCTTTCAAACAATTTTGAAAATTATATACACCAGGGAATACAACGAAAAACCTCTCCTGTTTGCTTATTTGGCTATATTCGCAAAATTGATAGAAACTTGAAGGTTTTTATAACGGTTTGTATACATTTTGTTTATGTGGTAATGGTTGGCAATATGCTTTTGATGAGCAAAACTGGGGGTATATGCTATTGTTTTTAGCAGTGCTCACAACAATAGTCGAGTGTTATTTAATATGAGCATTCTTGCTAATTATATAAACAAAAACTACGAATAATGTACAACCTTTTTTTAGATGACCTTCGTACCGTAGAAATGGTATACAATGATCCTACCCGCTATAATTTTGTGGTGGTACGAACTTACGCCGATTTTGTGGCATATATCAGCGCCCACGGTTTGCCGACTTTTATTAGTTTTGACAATGACTTGGGCTTGGATGCCAGTGGCGAGGTAGCACCCGATGGTTATGCGGCGGTTAAATGGTTGGTATATGAGTCGGGGTTAGACCTGTGCGGGTTGCAATACCAGGTGCATTCGGCCAACCCGGTAGCCGCTGAGCAAATCAGGGGTTTGTTGAACAATTACCTGGCGTGGCTGGACTGTTGACCAACGTAGTGAAAAAGTAATGGGCATATAGTTAAAAATAACCGATGATTGTTATATTGTTGGGCCAAGCAAGCGCTTAATGAATGATCATACAACTATGGACAAACAAGCATTAGTTACTCAACTTATTGAAGAAAACATACGCACTCAAGCCCCTACCCTCGACCTGGGGCGTTGTGGACTGGGTGGCACCGAAGCCACGCTGGGTTTGTTAAGTAAATGTACCCATTTGAAAAGTTTGAATTTTTCGAATGTATGGTTTGAGCATAACCCTGCAAATGATCGATGGGAAAAAAGAGCCAGTTCGAACGAAGGAGAAAAGAATAGCTTGATACAGGTGCCCGATTGTATGCCTGGGTCATTAGAACACTTGCGCATTGCCGGGCATTGGCCTAACCAATGGAAAATTGAAGACATAGGTCTTTTGCAAAACTTACCTGAGTTGCGGGCAATTGATTTGAGCGATAATAGAATAAGTGATTTGAAGCCTTTGCAAAACCTGGCAAATTTACAGATGCTGGATATGAGCGATAACCGAGTAGCAGACTTGACCCCTTTGCAAAATTTACCTGGTTTGCAGTCTATTGTACTTAGTAAAAATAAGGTCAGAGATTTAACCCCACTACAGCACCTCACTGGTTTGCATACGCTTTTGCTTCATTACAACAAGATTGGCGACTTGGCTCCACTGCAGCACCTCACCTGTTTGACCATGCTTTCGTTGCACCATAACAAAATTAGTGATCTTGCTCCTTTACAGAAATTGCGTGGCTTGTTAAAGCTTGACCTCAGTAACAACCAGCTTGATGACCTTCACCCTCTGAAAAGCCTGAATAGCTTGCAGTCTTTGGTACTCAGAAACAACCAAATCAGTGATTTAACCCCGTTGCAAGCCTTGCACAGCCTACAATTGATTGTTCTGAGGGATAACCCCGTTACGGACTTAACTCCTTTACAAAGCCTTCGCAACTTGCAGTCGCTTGACCTTAGAAACAATCAAATCAGTGATTTAACTCCCCTGCAAAACTTGTCCAGTTTGCAATCGATTGACTTGAGGCACAACCCAATCAACGACCTCTTGCCTTTACAAAACTTGCCCAACTTGCAATCTATTGACCTTAAGTATAATCACATCAACGACCTGGCTCCCTTACAAAACCTGCCCAACTTAGAGTCTATCGATCTGAGCGACAACCAAATCAGCGACTTGACTCCTTTACAAAATCTGAGTAATTTACAGTCGATTGACCTCAGTAATAATCAAGTCAACCACCTTGCATCCTTGCAATACCTGCCCAACCTGGAATCTATCGATCTGAGCGATAACCAAATCAATGACTTAGCTCCGCTACAAAACCTGGGTGATTTACAATCGATTGACCTCAGTAATAACCAAATCCACGACCTGACTCCCTTACAAAACCTGCCCAACCTGGAATCTATCGATCTGAGCGATAACCAAATCAGTGATTTAACTCCCCTGCAAAACTTGGGCAGTCTACAATCGATTAACCTTAGAAATAACCAGGTCAGCGATCTAAGCCCTTTACAAGCCCTCCATGACTTACAGGCGATTAACCTCAGCGACAACCAAATCAGTGACTTGGCACCACTACAAAAACTCCCCCACCTGAAATCGATTGACCTGAGAGATAACCAAATTGAGGTATTTCCTGAGCATTTGATCACGAACTGCCCCCAATTGACTTCCTTGCATTTGTACCATAACCCCATTCAAGGGCTTCCGCCCGAAATTTATAACCAGGGAGAGTGTTCTAACAAAATTCGCCATTATTTTCAGGACTTGAACCAAGGCAAGGTACAAGTGTACCAGGCAAAGGTTGTATTGGTGGGCAACGGACGGGTGGGTAAAACTTCTTTGGTACGTCGCTGGCTAGACCAACGCTTTGATGTGGATGAACCCTCTACTCACGCCATTCAATTGCGACAAATGTTTTTGCCTGAACTTGCTCAACGCAAGCAATTAGACCAGGTGCAAATTCAGGTATGGGATTTTGGTGGGCAAGACATTTACCATGCAACCCACCAGTTGTTTATGCAAACCAAAGCGGTATTTGTATTGGTTTGGGACTGGAAAACCCAGCATAGCCCCCAAAACTACGAAACCTTGCCCGATGGTAGTTTGACGCATTATGCCAACCATCCGCTTGACTATTGGCTCAACTATACCCATACCCTGGGCAAGCGAAGCCCGGTACTGGTGGTACAAACCAAAGCTGGCAAAGACGGACGCAAACTGCCCAGTGGCTGGAGCAAGCTACAGGAAAAATACCACATAAAAACGGCCATTGCGGCTGAGTTAAGTAAAGCTGATGAGGACGATAATGGTATGGGAGAGTTTAAAGAAGCGCTTTATCGAACCATCCGGCAACAAATCAAGAAAGCCTGTACCGATTTGCCAGAGGCTTGGTGGCTGGTTCGGCTAACGGTAGAAGAGATGGCTAAAACTAAACATACCTTAAGCAGAGAAGCATTTGCCCAATTGTGCATAGAGCAAGGGGTTTCGCCCGATTCGATAGACACCGTACAAGATTATTTGCACCATACCGGGGTGTTTTTCTACCGGGTAGGTTTGTTCGACAATCAGATTATTTTAGATCAGCGCTGGGCAATTGAGGCGGTATATACCTTATTTGACCGCACAGGTATGTTTATGGAATACCGGGGCAAAGGTTTTTTTAAGGGCAAAGACCTTGGGCTAAGCTGGCAGGGCAAGCCACTGGAAGAGCAAGAGTTGCTGGTGTCGTTTATGGAATCTTGTCAGATTTGTGTAGAGGTTGGCGATGAATATACAACAGGCGATGATCACCGGAAAGAAAGAACTCCGTTTGTACAACGTACTTACCTTGCCCCCCAACTGTTGCCCGACGAACTCATTGCCAATCAAGAGGCATTGTTTCCCTCAAAAAGCCTTGGTTTGTATGTACGCTTTCGTTTGCCGTTTTTGCACGCTGCCATCATTCAGCAATTCATTCTTCACACTTACCACCTTGCCCATCACGACAACATCAAGCAGCAACGTATCTTATTGAAACAAGAGGGAGAGCTTGCTTTGGTAGAGGCTTTTCCAGCGGCTAAAGAGTTAATTGTACAGGTAAAAAGTGATCAGGTAGTGGTTCATTCGCCTCTGCTGGAGCGTATTCGCCAAGAGCTTGCCCATATACTGGCTTTGGGCGAAAGCCCCGAACCCATGTGGAGCATAGACGGACAAGGATATGTGAGCCAGGCTCAACTGCAGGCTCATCCGCCTCAAAACCCTGAAATACGGGCTGACAACGGTCAGTATTACTTGGTGAGTGCCTTTGCCCCGTTTTTAGCCAAGCCTGCCCACACGCTCCCCAGACTGGTGTCAAGCATACCACAGAAAGTAGTACAAAGAGTAGATGAAGCTATAGATTACCTGCGAGGCAATAACATTGTAGGATATTTTGAGGTGCTCGAAGAGGTGGTGCCTGATCAGCAAATGCAAAAATTCACTCATTTTAAAAACCGGTTCGAAAGCGATGACCTGGGGGTTTATTTTGTCCAACAACTAGAGTCTTTTGCCAAAGGGTTGCTCAAAACAGACGGCTGACCCTGGTTTGTCTTACTCTCCGATCATGACAAAGCCCGCCCAATGCCTGGGGTGCAAATACTGATTGGTGTTGAGGCGGGTTTGCTGGGCGGCTTGTAAGGCAGCACGGTAACTTTTGCCCGCCAGAAGTGCTTTATAAAAAGCCACCATCAATTGGCGGGTATAGGCATCGTTTACCTCCCACAAAGAAAATATGATATTGCGGGCTCCGGCATACAAAAAACCACGCGCCAAAGAAAGCACCCCCTCTCCTTTTGCCAACCTGCCTACCCCCGACTCACAACTGCTTAACACCAACAAGTCGGGATTGAGCTTTAGATTGTAGACTTCGCTGGAGTACAAAATGCCAGAAGCGTTGCCAGTATCTAACGGATGGGGCGCAAACCTTACTTTGCCCAGGTGAGCATAACGGGTGTTGGCTTCGCTATGGCTGGCCAGGTGTATAATACTGTAGGCATTGGATTGTTGCATAAAACGCAATTTGGTGGCACTAGCCGCAAGGTAAGCCTTGGCTTTGAGTTTTTGGTGTTTAAACATTTCAAAAATAGTCCTTACCTCTATCCCTGTTTCGGGCAAAGAGTCGGATAATTTCCGGGTTTGGTTACTCAGCACTTGAGGCTTGCCAGTGCTAAAGGGAGCAAAAGCAAGTAAACTAAGGGGCTTGGCTTTGGTTTGCCCAAGGCTGCGGTACCATAGGGTAGCAGAGTAATGGTAACTGATTTGGTATTGCCTGACCAAATAGTCGAGCAGGCTAAACTTTTGTAGCTTAAGTTGTTGGGCAGAGGGTGGTTGGCTAATGATGGCCTCAAAAGGTATGCTTTCGAGCGAAGGAGCAATCACAATTAACCGTTTTTTGTCTTTGATATACGCCTCGGCTGGCTGAAGCATTGCCCGATACAAACGATGGCTTGCCTGAGCAAATTTTGGCAATTGTTCTTCACTTTCAAGGGCACTATAATACGAATTGAGCAAAGGCTGAAGTTGTCTTCGGCCTGCCAAACTCACCACCTCTACCTGAGTAGCAGTAATGATAAATAAATAACTGCTCTTTTCGCCCAGGCTATACTCCAGTAACACGCTTTGAGGGGCAAGCCTTTGCTGAATTTCGTCGAGTTGGACTATTTTATATTTGTACTTGTGTGCCACATACGCTGGGTAGTTGGTTTCAATGGCGGCAATGAGCTCCTCATACCTTCGGTTATACTCAAACAATGAGTCTTGGTGTTGGGCTGCCTTTGCCGGGTCGTTTGACACCTTCTTGGTCCAATAGTTAATATCCATTCTCAGGCCTTGCTCTTGGATAATGTAAACAGGAGGAATATTGGCTGCCTTCAGGGCTTTTTGGTAGTTGAGGGCACTTTGTAACGAACTTGCCTTAAACTGCTCGCTGCACTCAAACATTTTGCGCAAAAACCTGGGTTGCTGGGTCACCTGGTATTTTTGCCTGTATGCCTTCAGTGCTCCGTCTCTTATGGCAATAACGGTTTCGTTAAAATTCATCCGGTCTTCTGTTTTTAAGAAGGAGTTGCCTATTTTTTTGAGCAGGGCATAGCCCAACTCGTATGTCACAATAGATTGATTGAGGTATAGAGGGTTTGCCTTTGCCTCATACATTTGATAAAAACACTGTGCTTTTGTGGCAAGTATTTTTACCAGAAAAGGATCTAAAGGGCAGTCCTTGAGCGCAGGCAACGACTTTGGCGCAAGGACTTTGTTGAAACGAGGTACCCCATACACCAAGGCTTTGTGCAAATAGGCCAATGCCTTGGTGTAGTTTTGTTGGCTTAGGTATAGCTTGCCCAGTTCGTGGGCGGTTACCGATAGCAAAGACGATTTATGACCAAACACTTGCTTTAGGGTATAAATTGCTTTGCTAAAATATTGGCTGGCAAGTGTTGGTTTTTGCAGCTGGGCGTATACCCTGCCCATGTTCAAAAAAGCACGTGCGGCATACAGGTGAGGTTTGCCAAACACCTGTTGTACAATGTCCAGGGTTTTCTGAGAGTAAGTCAATGCCAGTTGGTAGTCTTTTTTGAGGCGATACACGTAGGCAAAGTTATGGTAAGCCTCGGCAAAATGGCTGTTTTGCCGGGCATAAGCACTGCGCAACAACCAAAGGTTTTTCTCAAAATAATCGAGCGCCTTTTCATATTGACGTTTTTTTACATACACCGTACCTATGTTAGTATATATTGAGCTCAGGTGCGGATGGTGTTTGCCAGTCAGTTTTTGTAAAGTAGTTTCATAACGTTGGTAATACTCCAGGGCAAGATTGTAAGCGCCTTTTTGCATATAGGTATAGCCAATGTTATGGTATGACTGCCCCACGTCTAAATGCCATTGCCCAAATACTTTTTCGCGGATGGCAAGGGCTTTCTGGTGGTATTTTAGCGCCTTGTCGTAGTTGCCCCAAGTATTATAAGTACTTGCCATATTGTTGTAAGACAAGGCTATTTCGGGGTGATGTGCCCCGTACAACTGTTTTTTGATGCCCAAGGCTTTTTTGTCGTAGCCAATAGACACTATATAGTCACCTTGAGCAAAGTAAAGGTTGGCAAGGTCGGCATAAGACGATGCAGTGGCTTGGTTGTATTTGCCCAAAACCCGTTTTCTTAACTTCAACGCTTTTTTGTAATACCTAAAGGCAAGGTCAAACTCTTCTAATGCCTCGTGTACAAACCCCATGACTGTATATACTGTAGAAAGCTGCACTTCGGCTCCATATTCATACTTAAGCACTTTCCAGGCTTGGTGCAAGCTTTTTTTTGCTACTTCATATTCTCCTTTTTTGTAATAAATTTCTCCCATCAGGGTTTTAACTTCTCCTTCGTAAAGAAATTTGCGTGGCAGGCTTTTAGGCAAATTTTTGAGTAGTGTATGGGCAATTTTTAAAGCTGTGTCATACTTCGATAATAAATAATGACATTGTATCACCTTGATTTGGTAAATAACGTGGCGCTTGCGGTCGCCCTTTCGGGCAAAATCGTCAATCAATGGGTAGTAATAATCCAACGCCTGGCTATAGTCACCCCGATCATCAAACAGTGAATCGGCCAAATGTATGCGTTCGTTCACGTCTAGTTGGGCAAACAAGCCAGGGGTAGTCAGCATGAGTGCAAACAATAAACTTAAATATTTCATGAGAGGAGAAGTTTGTTATCACATATTTTATTGCAGAATTAAATATGCCTAATCAGTAGGTGTAACTGTCACGCCATAAGTGACCCTTACTTGTTGCTACTTAGTTAGAGCCAAATTACTAAAATTAATGCATACTTGCCCCCTTCCTGCCATAATACTCTCCCAACCCACCCCAATGAGAGTACCCAATGAAGGTAATGAAATAAAAACACCTGTTAGTGGTTTGAACCTAACAGGTGTTTAAGAACTTAAGCAAGTAACCACCTAAGTTTACCTATGGCCACTCCCGGGGTTACCTTTTCGTACAAGATCTGGTACACCGCCTTGGTGATGGGCATGTCTACTCCAAACTTTTGATTGATCTCATAAATGCTTTTGACAGCGTAATAACCTTCGGCAATCATGTTCATCTCCATTTGTGCCGACTTCACGGTATAGCCCCTCCCTATCATATTACCAAAGGTGCGGTTGCGGCTAAACTGAGAGTAAGCCGTTACGAGTAAATCGCCCAAGTATGCCGAAGCATACAAATCACGTTCGCAGGGGTAGGTAGTTTCTACAAACCGCCGAATCTCTTGCATAGCATTAGATACCAACACTGCCTGAAAGTTGTCGCCATAGTTGAGCCCATGGGCAATGCCACAAGCCAAGGCAATGATGTTTTTCATGACTGCCGAATACTCTACCCCATATACGTCCTGATTGGGTACTGCCTTGATAAAACGGTTGGCGATTAATTGAGCAAAGTTTTCTGCTTGAGCCAAATCTTCAGAAGCTATAGTCAGGTAAGATTGTTTTTCAAGTGCTACCTCTTCGGCATGGCAAGGTCCGGCAATTACACAAATGTGCGCAGGTTTTACTTGATACTCGTACTCTAGCAGTTCTGTAATTAACCAGTTTTTTTGAGGAACTATCCCTTTGACTGCCGATACCAACACTTTGTCTTTAAAGTCGGCTGCTGACAACTGGCTCAAGGCATCTTGCACAAAAGCCGCCGGAATGGCTATAATTACATACTGAGCCCCTTGCACGGCTTCTTTCATATCGGCAAACAATTGTACTTTTTCTGGATTAATTGGTACATCGCTCAAATAGTCAGGGTTGCGTTGATAGCGCCTGATGTGCTCAAGCGACTCTTGGTTGCGTAACCACCAGCGAATATCTACTGCCCCTTCCGACAGTATTTTAACCAATGCTGTTGCCCAACTTCCTGCGCCAATTATCGCAATTGCAGGCTTATGCGGTGTACTAAGACTCTGTGTAACCAATGCTAAATATGTCTAGTAAATAATAAATTGATGTGTTTTGCTGGTGCAATTTTAAACCTTTTAGGGCAAGCCCCAAAGCAAGAAAGGCTTTATTGTCTGTATGCCAATGGTGCTAGGCAATAATTTACTATTACAACTATTTCATTTTAACAAAAAGTAATTTATCAAAATAATCACATTCTAATTAATTCATTTAGTCAAGGAATAGCCCCCAGTTTTGAAGCATTAATTGGCAATCAGTATTTTACAAATTAGCCTGAATATGTCATTGTAAGTTATTTACAGCTAATTTTATGAGTTTATTTTTTTTACTCAACCATTCCGCCTACCTTTGCCCCAATACTAATAACAATCACAAACCACAAACAATGCTTATTATTATATCACAAACAAATGTGTGGTATTGTCACAATCAATAAACCTACCTAAACAAATCAATTGTATACTTGTTTTGGCGAAAATTTCTGCTAAAACAACGTCTAATTTATCAACTAAAATACTGCTAGTGTATGTTTAAGTTTAATATCACCGGGCTTTTATTAGGCCTGTGCATACTTTCGGGGTGCGCTTTGTTTGAAAAAGAATTTATTTTACCACGTCCTATTGCCCACAATGCCGACCAGGTAACCGCTGTAAGCTTTATGGCACACTGGAAAAAAGTAGTAGGCGCTACCAGCTACGAAATTGACGTGGCAGCAGACGAAGATTTTGCACTATTTGTAGCAAACTATCAATCTAAAAAAGTAAATGAGCACCAAACGACAGTTGAAGGTTTAGAAGCAGGCAAGACCTATTTCTATCGGGTACGCGCCAACATTTCTAACCAAACCTCTATACATTCCAACATTATATCGGTGACTACTTCGGAAGTAGAAGCACCAATAGCCTACCCTGCTATGGAGGTAACAGCTAACCAGTTTAAAATACATTGGGAAAAACTAGAAAATGCTACCACTTATCAGGTAGATGTAGCCAAGGACAAAGATTTTCAATACTTATTACCCAACTACAGCGCCCACGAAGTACCCCAGAATGACTCTACCTTATTGGTAGAAGATGTCACAGTAAGCCAGCAATATTTTTATAGAGTAAGAGCCCGGCAACTCAACTCCTTTTCGGCCTACTCCAATGTACAATCGGTGTATACCAGCACATTGCCCCAACCTATAGTATTGCCTCCGTCTGACGAGGAACTCACTAGTTTTACCGCACACTGGAAAGCAATGCCTGAAGCAAAATCTTATAAAATAGATGTGGCAACAGACGCGTTGTTCAACAATATTTTATCAGGGTACAACAACCTTGACGTAGAGGCCAATACCCAATTGATCATCCCTAACCTGGATGCCAACACTCCTTATTTTTACCGGGTAAGAATTGTCAACGGCAAAGAAATATCTAACCACTCGGAGGTAATGTCGGCAAAAACCAGCAACCTTGACGCCCCGGTAGCCACTACAGCTGGCAGCATTGAAAGTGGTGGTTTTAGTGCTCACTGGAATAAGGTACCCAATGCTGCTTCTTACTTGCTTGATGTAGCACTTGACCCCAGTTTTACCCAAACTATAGCGGGCTATAATGCACGACCAGTCATTGATAACTTTGCTGATGTGCAAGATTTAAACGCCAACACGACCTATTTTTACCGAGTAAGAGCAATAGGCTTAAGCGCTACTTCTGACTACTCAAATGTGATCAAAGTAACCACTGGTTTATTGCCTGCTCCTGTAGCAAAAGCAGCCAGCAATCAGAAAGCGTTTGAGTTTACTACCCAATGGCAGGCGCTTGCGGGCATTAGTGTATTTTTACTGGATGTGTCAACCGACCCTGGGTTTGGAAACTTTTTGGCAGGTTATAACGGGAAAGAAGTGGTGGGTACTTCACACAAAGTAGAAGGGCTTGATTTTAGTCAAACCTACTATTACCGCTTACGCTCCAAAAGACTCGGCAAAGTGTCTGACTACTCTAACACTATTGCAGTGGCGTCTTGTATAAGCAATACTTGCAAGGTAGACAAAATAGAAAACTTTGCCTCAGGCGGGGTTTACAATGAACAAGAGTATACCTATGACATCCAAGGCAACCTCACAAAGATTGTAGAACCTTCGTCGTTTTTTGCTCCATATCAGTATGATATTGCCTACAACGCCGATAATAGTGTTCAAAAAGTAACGTCCTCTTCTAGTGGCACCGTTACCCAAGAGTTTATATATACCTATCAAGCGGGGGTTTTGAGTGCCATCCGAAAAAATGATGCAAGTGGTAACTTTATAGAGTGGTGGGTGTTTGAATATAATGCCAAAGGGCAACGCACCTCTTGGAAAATTTACGCTGATCTGGCAAAAACCTCCCTCATCAACCAATTCGCCTATGTATACAATGCCCAAGGCAACGTAACAGCAGTAACTAACGGAGCAGGGACAACACTTAGAGAATATGCCTATGATGATAAACTAAGCCCTTATGCCATATTCAATGCGGACCTTTGCTTTTATATCGTTACTCATCGCGACCGATGGGTATCCGGGGTATATCGGGGGTTTCTGCCGGTAAACAACATCAAAAGTGAGACGATAGGTACAGCAAAAGAGGTATTTATTTTTAAGTATAACAACAAAGATGTGGCCTTGGAACAAGAAGGGTACCTTGCGGCAAAATATCATTTGATAGGGTGTAGCTTTTAGGCTCATCATTGGGTCATCCCCCAACTTGCTACATTGGGGGATGATTATTTCATAGGCAGGGAAGCTTCTACAGAAACTCTTGATCAATATTACAAGTTGACTTTTTGCCTAAATGGTCATAGTTTTCTTTGAGCCATACATCTGCCGAACGACGCCCCAGTTTGCGCAGTTTTTGTAAAAAGTCCCAATCAGCATTGAGCTTACTTGACACTCCTAAATTAGTCATTTCTTCCTCAGCTTTTACATGGTGAATGTACAGGTTTCTCAGTTTGCCCTCTTGGTTGAGGTCAGCTTCCAACATTCTTTGCACAAAGTTGATCCTACGCATTTCGTGCATCAAACTAGAGTTAAAGCTCAATTCGTTGATTCTATCTCTTATTTCTACCGCAGTTTTAGGAATATCGGGGCGATGAATGGGGTTGATTTGTACCAATACAATGTCTTCTGTCTCGGTATCGTCTATCAAGGGGAAAATGGGTGGGTTTCCCATAAAGCCACCGTCCCAATATGCTTCTCCATCTATTTCCACCGCTTTGAACAACGACGGCAAACAAGCCGAAGCCAGTACCGCATCTACCGAAATATCTTTTTTGGAGAAAACCTTAGGTCGACTGGTACGCACATTGGTAGCACATACAAATAGTTTCATGGCGGTACTTTTACGTAGCTCGTCAAAATCTATCAACTCCAGCAATAAATCACGCAATGGATTAATATCGAACAAGTTGTTTTGGTAAGGCGACGACATCATGGTCAAAAAATCGAACATGTAGTAGCTCGGCGAAAAGTCCATACGCCCTGTGCCAAGCCACCTGTCCAAAAAGCTGGGCTTGATCGGTGATTTATCAAAAGCTTCTGATGTTTTTTGCCAAAAAGCTTCTAACATCTTAATGGCTCCTTCCCTTCCTCCTATATGCATGCCATACGCTACCATCGTAGAGTTCATGGCCCCGGCACTTGTACCACATAAGCCTTCTATTACAAGACTTTCGGCCTCTAGAAAACGTTCTAAGACTCCCCAGGTAAAGGCACCGTGCGAGCCCCCCCCTTGTAATGCTAAATCAATGGTTTTGTACATTCTGTTGTGTTATTGTTGTATTTAGAGTATAAACTCGCTAAAGTCAAAAATCCTACTTTACCTACTTCGAAGCTGGAATATCAGGGTAAAATCTAAAAAAGACGCAGTTACCTGCGTCTTCAGCCAATTTTTCATAGCTTAAATATCTTTTATAGATGAATTACTACAACTATTGGGCGCTCCAGCCACCTTCTACCGGAATAGAAGCTCCAGTCATCATTTGTGCACTCTCGGAAGCCAAAAATAACGCCAAAGCACCCAAATCTTCTACTTTTACAAAGTCTTTGATGGCTTGTTTTTTTAACATTACTTTTGTTACTACTTCTTCTTCGGTCATGTTATGAGACTTTGCCTGGTCTTTGATCTGCCCTTCTACCAAAGGAGTTTTTACATAACCCGGACAAATGGCATTGCAGGTAATGCCATGAGGAGCTCCTTCGAGTCCCAATACTTTGGTTAACCCGGTTACCCCATGCTTGGATGTGACATAAGCCGATTTGAACTCAGAAGCACGCAAGCCATGCGCTGAAGTAATATTGATAATACGGCCAAATTTACGCGCTTTCATGCCTGGCCAAACGGCTTTGCTGGTATGAAAAGCTGCCGACATATTTACTCCAATGATCAGGTCCCACTTGGCGGCAGGAAACTCGTCAATAGGCGCCACATACTGCACACCAGCATTGTTGATGAGTACGTCGATGCTACCAAAGGCTCCTTCGGCAATTTTCACCATTTCGTTGATGTCATCTGGCTTGAGCATGTTAGCCGCAGAGAACATGGTAGTAACTCCAAACTCTTCTCCCACTTTTTCGGCTATCTCAGCGCCATTGTCTTCCAATCCATTGAAACATATATTGTAGCCTGCTTCGGCAAATTTACGGGCTATGCCCAACCCTATTCCACTGGTGCTTCCAGTAATAATTGCATTCTTACTCATTGTTTAATTTTTTTTTATTGGTTAGTTAATAGCAAGGTTCTAGCGACTAGGTACACCCTGTTTAACTGCGTTGAGCTCATCACAGCAAACTGCTGTAGATTCGGTTCACAGGTAGCTAGTAAATTCATAATATACTTATTTTCAGTGGTTTATGGATTTATCAACTAGAAGTCCTGACAAGGTTCTAGTACTCTGGCTTCTAAGTAGGTAAAGTAGAAATTTTGATGAATTAACTACGTTGAGCTCGCGAAAAGCTCGGTTTTGGTTACTAGCGATCTTCAAAAATAGAGCATAGCCGTAGCTACGCGAAACAGCGCTTTACATATTTAGTGTCCAGAGTACTAGCTAGGTACGCCTTGTTAGTTAGAAGTCCGAGTCCAGCGTTGATAGCCTTGGCAGGCTGCCAGTAGAACAGGACATACCTAGAACTCTGTCGCCACCACGAACTACATTGCAAATTAAAGCTATTTCAGTACTTCACCTACTAAATAAACCTTTTCTTCCCGGTTTATCGCGTTTGATATGATCAATACTACTTTTTGTTGTTTGCCTAGCTGTTGTTTTTTTGCCGGGTGATAACTTACCGATATTTTACCTACTGCATTGGGGTGTACTACCTCTCTGTCCCAATCGGTCAAGGTACAACCGCAAGTAGTTTGCACATCATAAATTTGCAAGGGTTTGGTACCTGTATTTTTAAAGTGAAAGGTCACGTTAACCACTTCATCTGCTTTGATAGTTTTAAAGTTATAAGCATTGTGAGCAAAAGTAATTCGAGGGGTTTTGAGGTTTAAGTCTTGCTTAAGTGCCTCTGCTGCTTCTTTTTGGGCAAATGCCTGAGTAGTCAAAAAAAACACGCTGGTTAACAATATTATTAAACTTTTTTTCATAGCAATAGCAATTATATGTCTTTTCTTATAAACCTTTAGATGGCAAAATTAGCCATTTTTTTTTATTGTTCCCGCCAATTTATCCAAGAACTCCTCTTGGGTTCAAATAGCGTATTACGACCCAACCATCAAATTGTTTAGCTAACCTTCTGATGCTTGATTTGAACTGTCTGATTCACGAATCAGGTAGATTAAAAGTAGCATAAGGGCTTGTTTTGGGCAATTGTTTTACCAAACACTCATTGAACTTTATGAAAAATACCTCACTGCTTAGCCGGCGAAACTGGCTAAGAAATACCACACTTTCGTCGGCTGGTTTGGTAATGGCTGCCCATACAGGGGTGTTTGCCCAATCTGCCAATGATTATCCTAACGAAGAAGAACTGGTCAGGTTATTCTCTAATGAAAATCCTTATGGACCTTCGCGCCAAGCCAAGGCAGCTATAGAAAAACTGTTGCATCGAGCCAACCGCTACCCTACCTACCATGAAGTAAACCCTCAGGCATTGAAAGAAGCCATTGCCAAAAAAGAAGGGCTCAAGCCCGAAAACGTGGTGCTGGGACATGGCTCTTATCAATTGCTCACGCTGATTGCCATATTGTATGGCAACCAACAACAAACCTTGGTGATTCCACGCCCTACTTTTAATGTGACGGGGGCGTATGCCGAAAAACAGCTTGGCGCAAGGGTAAAATACGTAAACCTTGACACAAAGTTTGGTATGGACTTGCCCGCCATGCGCCGGGCAATAGACAACCGTACCAGTATGGTCATGATTTGCAACCCCAACAATCCTACGGGTACCTCTGTGAGTGCTCAAAAACTGGCTGATTTTTGTAAAGAAGTAGGCAAAAAAGCCACCGTATTTGTAGATGAAGCCTATATAGAATACGCTCCCCCTACTCATACCCAATCGATGGTAGCCTTGGTGCGTCAACAAGAAAATGTGCTCATTACCCGCACTTTTTCTAAAATGTATGGGCTTGCGGGCATGCGGGTAGGCTATGCCCTGGCACGAAAAGACATTGCCACAAAGCTGGACGCGCTTAATGGGCGCTTTGGGCAGTTGATCAACGGGCTGGGGCTGGCGGCAGCTATGGCTTCGCTCAAAGATGAGAGGTTTATAAAAAAATCGGTGAGAAAAAACGAGGAAGTTAAAAACTGGTTTTATCAACAACTTCGGCAAACTGGGGTGCCTTATATTGCCAGCGACACCAATTTTGTATATGTACAAACGGGTAAAATATACGCAAATTTTCACAGTCAACTGGCAACACACCACCTTAAGGCAGTAGGACATGATAAAAGCGAGTGGAGCCGGATAAGTATAGGCACACTTGCCAACATGAAACAACTAATGCGTAGTATGAAAACTATGCAAAAAATATAGACCAATGATGACAAAAACCTGTAAAACAGTTACACTATTCATTTTAGGTTGGTGGGTATTGTTCAGTGCTCCCACCCAGGCACAAAGCCAGAATAAAGATGATATGGAGCTTATTCAAGAAGTAATCAAGCATTACTTTGAGGGAGGAGCCAACAGCAACATTGCCAGTTTTAAGAAAGCCTTGCACCCTAAAACCTATCTGAAATTCTCGAAAAATGGAGCATATACAGAAATAGACATGCCCACTTATTATGGGTTTTATAAAGCTGGAAAGGTGAACCAACGAGTCTCTAAAATCTTATCTATTGACATTACCGATTCAGCGGCAGCAGCCAAGGTAAGCATTGCAGGCAAAAAACGGGTTTTCACCGATTACTTCACTTTGCTTAAACTAAAAGATGGTTGGAAGATTGTCAGCAAAACTTCTACCAATAGACCTGTCAAGACAAATCGATAATGCATGCTGTATAAATACCAGTCTAATGACTTGCCCAGGTTTGTTTGTTGCTCGAACAAACTTGGGTATTTTTTATTGAAGCTTAAACAAGCCCTTGCTTCACGCAAAATTTTTGATTTAATGCAAAAAAAATGTATGTTATTGTAAATACGCTCAATCCAAAACTTTAAAGTAATACAAATGAGGTTTGGCAAGCTTTTACGAACAATGATTTTATGGTGGTGCAGTGTCTTTTATACAAATGCTCAACCCCTCTCCAGTCCTGTTTTTCCTATTAAAAATAAAGGAGTTCCATTTATTACCAACTTTACTACCAAAGACTACAATGCACACGATCAAAACTGGCGCATTACTCAAAATAACCATCATGTATTGTATGTGGGCAATACAATGGGTTTGTTAGAATTTGACGGTGTACACTGGCGCTTGATAGAATTGCCCAACAAATCGTCTGTAAGGGGGATATGCCATAGCAGTAATGGCAAGGTATACATTGGAGGCAAGGGTTTTATAGGGTATGTATCTACCAATGCCACTGGGCAAACTTATGTGGCTTCTTTGATGGATAAGCTTCCTAAAAACGCCCATGACTTTCAGACAGTATGGGGCATAAGAGAAGTGCCCAACGAGGGCATTGTCTTTAGGGCTCGTGAACAATTGGTCATTCTCAAACAAGGAAAATGCAAAGTGATTCTCCCACCTACAGGTACTCGTTTTGGGTATGCTTTTAAGCTAAACCAACAACTGTATGTAAGTATCCCCAAAGTAGGCATCCTGAAACTGGAAAATGGGCAATTGAAGCCCAGCAAACGATTTGAAAAGCTCGAAGACAAAAATATAAAATATGCAGTACCCATGTCTCAAGGACAATGGTTATTGCTTACCCGTACCAAACTTTACATACACAACGCTACAAACACCCGCCCCTTTGCTGCTCATCTCAATGATTTCTTTACTCAAAACAAACTCTACAGCATTGCCAAAATAAACGATCATTATTATGCCTTGGGTACCAATCGGGCAGGCGTGCTTATTATTGACAAAACCGGCAAAGTAATTCAGCATATACACCGAGGCAATGGGTTACAGGGCAACAATGTATACTACTTGTACCTCGATCAAAACCGAAATTTATGGGCGGCATTGTCTAATGGCATAGCCTTGCTTGAGGTAGCCTCTCCTTTTTCTAAATTGTATGGCATCAATGGGACAGTTTATGACACCTATGTGCATCAAAAAAAGCTTTTTTCGGCCACCTCGCAAGGCATCCAGTACCGTCATTGGTCTTCCTATCAAAACCCCTTGTCAGACACCGTCAGGTTTTATCCAATGTCTGACTTTGTTCATCAAACCTGGGCTTTTAGTATGGAACAAAACCAATTGTTGGCAGCCTACAACCCTGGAGTCGTTCAGGTTGAAACTTTAGGTACTAACCCAAAGCTCAAAGAACTGGAAACACTGCCAGGAAATATATGGACATTTACCCACATTGCCCATCGTCCAAAGTACTTGCTGGCGGGCAGTATAAGTGGCTTGTTTTTGCTCGAATGGAAAAATAATGTGTGGCAGCTTAAACATAAGGTCAAAGGGTTTTCGCATAACGCCCGCTATTTGCAAGAAGGTAAAAATGGCTATTTCTGGGTAAGCAATGATCAAAAAGGGGTATGTCGCTTTAAGCTTGATACAACCACCTATAGTCAGATAACTCAAACAGTATGGTATAACAAAGCCAAAGGTTTGCCTTCTAACACGTTCAACCGTGTGTACAAAATAAATGGAAAAAACGTGGTAGCCAGTGAAGATGGTATTTATGTATACCATCAGGCACAAGACCAATTTGTAAGAGAAAAAAAACTGAATCAACTCCTGGGTGCCCAACAAGCCGTTTTGTATTTGCGTAGCGATGCACAACAAAACATCTGGGCAATGTTGCAAAGTAAAGCAGACAAATACCCCCACTTGGTATTACTAAAAAAAAACAATGAGGGTTACCAACGGAAAGATCAAACACTGAAAAAAATGAGGGGAGTATTTATCGAAAAAATAGCGCCGCATTTGAATAGCTTGGGCAATAAAGACGTGCTGTTGGCCACTCGTGAGGGGTTGATTCATTATGACCCAACCATTGCCTTGCCCCCTTTTTCGTTCAGTGCATTGCTGCGTAAGGTGTTGGTGTTGGAAGCTAAAGATTCTGTCATATTTTCGGGCACCCTTACCAACCCTGCTCGCCAAGCTACAGTACTACCTTACAAATACCACAGCTTAAGGTTCGCTGCCAGTAGTACTTTTTATGCCAACGCCCACCAAAACCAATACCGCTACTGGCTGGAGGGGCTAGACGTGCAATGGTCTGATTGGACAAGCGAAACCTACAAAGAATACACCAACCTTCCGGCGGGCAATTATGTACTACATTTACAAACCCGCAATGTGTACAAGGCAGTAAGCCCAATAGTTGATTACCGTTTTCAGATATTGCCTCCCTGGTACCGCACGGTTTGGGCGTATATCAGCTATGTGTTATTGGGCTTACTTATCATTACTGGAGGGGTTCGCTGGTATACTGCACGTTTGCGTCGCCAAAAAGAACACCTGGCGCAACTTGTGGCTGCACGTACCAAAGAACTGGAGGTACAAAACAGTTACCTGGAGCAATCTTATAAGAATGTAAGCCTGATGACCAAAATGGGGCAAGAAATTACGGCTTCGCTCAACTTAGACAAGGTGCTCAATACCATTTATGAAAATGTGAATAAGCTCATGGATGCTACTATTTTTGGCATTGGTATTTATCAGCCAGAAACACAACAGGTAAGCTTTGAACTCGCCATAGAGCGGAACATGCGCTATAAGCCCTACTCACGCAGTATGTCAGAAAAAAACCAGTTTTCGGTATGGTGTATCGAAAACAAACAGTCTATTCTGATGGGCAATGTAGTAGAAGAGCAATATCAGTACATTGAAGAAGCGTTTTTGGCTGATCAATACCTTCTGGATGGTTCGCAAAGTACCATGCCCGCTTCAGCAGTGTATGTGCCTCTGATGATTCAGGATAGAATGGTAGGGGTCATTAGTGCCCAAAGTTTTCAGCACCATGCTTATACAGACTACCACCTCAATTTGCTAAAAAACCTATCGCTTTATGTGGCAATTGCTATAGAAAATGCACAAATTTACCAACAGATTGACCGTAAAAATGAAGATATTACGGCAGGTATTAAGTATGCAAAGAGGATTCAACAAGCTATTTTGCCCTTGACCGATCGAATGCTCAAGGCGTTGCCTGCGCACTTTGTACTTTACCTGCCCCGCGATATTGTTTCAGGAGATTTTTATTGGTTTGAAGAAACAGAAGGGTTGATTTTTTTGGTAGCGGCAGATTGTACCGGGCATGGGGTATCGGGTGCTTTGATGACGATGTTGGGCTCTAGTGCGCTTGCCGAAATTGTGATTCAAAAAAAGATACACCAACCTCATCAAATACTAAATGCCTTGGATAAGGTAATGAGGCGTATTCTGAAAAGTAAAGATACCCACATTCAGGATGGCATGGACATGGCAATATGCGTGATTGATAAAAACCGTTCTCAACTGCATTTTGCGGGGGCTAAAAACTCCTTGCTACTCATACAAGGTGGAAAAGCACAAGAAATAAAAGGCGATATGTACGAAATCAATGGTCATCGTAAAGCCAACCAGCCCACCAAGTACCGCAACCATACCATTGCTATAGACCAACCCACGTCGTTTTATATCTACTCAGATGGTTTTCAGGATCAATTTGGGGGAGCCGATGGTAAAAAATTCATGAAAAAGCGTTTTAGGGAATTGATTTACCAGCTCTCTGCCGAACCCATCGAGCAACAAAAACAGTTGTTACAAAAAAAACTATATGAATGGATGGAAGGACAAAGCCAGGTAGATGATATACTGGTAATTGGAGTAGAAATACAAGCAATCCACCCCGAAGCAGATGCTACCTGAAGTAATAAGCTCTCCTATGATTGTTACTTTATTTTAACAATTGCTACTTAAATGAGCATTAATTTATCAAAGACGATAAAATTGATGCTCATTTTTTTATATTTGTTAATTGTGTTTGTTTTGAAGATTAAAATAGAAAATAGTCAACCGTTGGTTAAAATACATTAACACCTAACCCCAAAGTGTATACTTGTCGCTTGAAGCTTCAAGCTTGCTCCTGTAGGGTCTCCCGACTATTATACCAAGAAAATAAAGCATGCAGACTGAACTTAATACTACTGGAAGCACCGAAGTGATTACTTATTTTGTCGACGTGATTTTGCCCGTGCCTATCCCCAAGTTATTTACTTATCGGGTGCCATTGGCCATGAACGACCTTATTCAGGTGGGGGCAAGAGTAATTGTGCAGTTTGGTAGCAAAAAAGTATTGACTGCAGTAGTGGCGCACATTCACAAAAACCCACCTACCAACTACAAAGCAAAGTACTTGCTGGAACTACTGGACGAGGTGCCCATGGTGACTCCCCAACAAATAGAAATGTTTCAGTGGATGGCGGGGTACTATATGTGTTATATTGGTGAGGTACTCAATGTAGCGCTGCCCTCTGGCTTAAAGATAAGCAGCCAGTCAAAGATACAGCTCAACCCCAATGTCGACCTGGTACATGCCGACCTTAGCCACAATGAGCAACGCCTGATAGAAGCCCTGCAAGAAGCCCAGTCATTGTCGTATACCGAAGCCTCTGAAGTGTTGGGGGTGCGCAATATTTATCAATTGATTAAATCACTGGTAGCCAAAGAAATAGTGCTGGTATTTGAAGAAATAAGGGAACGCTATCAGCCCAAAAAGCTCAAAAAAATACGCTTGTGTAAAGAATACATCGAGAAACAAACCTTGGACACCCTTTCCAAGTCGTTGGAAAAAAAGCCCAAGCAACAAGATGTATTGCTAAATTACCTGCGGCACGTACCCGTATACAAAGATTGGATGCTCAATGAGGGTGGGCTTGCCAAATCTGCTTTTACCAAAAACGAGACCTTGTCTAACTCGGCACTTAAGACCTTGACCAAGAATGGCATTTTTGAAGAGTTTGAGATCATAGTATCCCGTTTTGATGAGTACATCCCTGACCCTAACGTAAAAATAGAGCTATCGGAGCGCCAGCAAGAGGTAAGCGGTGAGATTATGCTCAATTTTGAAGAAAAAGATGTGGTGTTGCTGCATGGGGTTACCGGGAGCGGTAAAACGGAGATTTATATAGACCTGATTCAAAAAGTATTTGAGAGTGGTTCACAAGTGCTGTTTTTGCTGCCCGAAATTGCCCTGACTACCCAGATTGTGTCACGCCTTAAGCGTATTTTTGGCAACCAAATGGGCGTTTACCACTCCAAGTTTTCGGACAACGAACGGGTAGAAGTGTGGCAAGGGGTAGTATCGGGCAGGTTTAACTTTGTAGTAGGGGTACGCTCGGCAGTATTTTTACCCTTTGATAACCTGGGGCTTATTATTGTTGACGAAGAGCACGAAAGCTCATACAAACAATACGATCCGGCGCCCCGTTATCATGCCCGCGATATGACCCTGGTCATTGCCCGCCAACAACATTGCAAGGTATTGTTGGGCTCTGCTACCCCATCTACCGAAAGCTTCTACAATGCCAAAATGGGGCGCTATGGTTTGGTACAGCTCAAAGAACGTTATGGCAGTGCCCGCCTGCCCGATATTCAGTTGGTAGATTTGACGGCAGAGCGAAAAAAAATGAAAAAGCGCAGCATTCGCTTCTCTTCTACCTTGGTACAGGCTATCAAAGAACGCTTGCACGTACAAGAGCAGGTTATTTTATTTCAAAACCGCCGGGGCTATTCCCCTTATATGAGTTGTCGTGCTTGTGCCCACATTCCCAAATGCGAAAACTGCGCGGTAAGCCTTACTTACCACATGTACAGCAACGAACTGCGTTGCCATTATTGC
This sequence comes from Microscilla marina ATCC 23134, assembly GCF_000169175.1. Taxonomy (NCBI): domain Bacteria; kingdom Pseudomonadati; phylum Bacteroidota; class Cytophagia; order Cytophagales; family Microscillaceae; genus Microscilla; species Microscilla marina. Next base: position 167,521 of record NZ_AAWS01000008.1, on the reverse strand, counting down.
GGACATATTGAAGCCCCCCCCCGAAAATGTCCCGCTTGTGGCTCTATGGAGATAGCAACCGTGGGTTATGGTACCGAAAAGATAGAAGATGAACTCAAGGTGATGTTTACGCAGGCAAGGGTGCAAAGGATGGATTTGGATACTACCCGCGCCAAGAATAGTTACCAGCAAATTATTCAAGACTTTGAAAACCAACAAATAGAAATTTTGGTGGGCACTCAAATGCTGAGCAAGGGGCTTGACTTTGACAATGTAAGCCTGGTAGGTATTTTTGACGCAGACCGTATCATCAACTTTCCCGATTTTCGCTCGCACGAGCGGGCTTTTCAGATTATGACCCAAGTAAGCGGACGTGCCGGGCGTAAAGACAAACCGGGTTTGGTTCTTATACAAACGGCCGACACTCAGCAAGACGTTTTGCATAAAATAATTGCCGGAGACTATGAGGGGATGTATCGTAAGGAAATAGAAGACCGACAGTATTTTAAGTATCCACCATTTACCCGATTGATCAAGCTTACTACCAAGCACATAGACAAAGGCGCCAGTGCAAGGGCAGCCCAAATGCTTGCCGATAAGCTTACCACCAAGTTAGGGCGCGACCGGGTGTTGGGTCCTGAAGCCCCTTTGGTTGAAAAGATCAGGAACAAGTACCTCAAAACAATTTTGATTAAACTGGAACGTGAAAAAATTGACCTTAAGGCGGTCAAACACTTTATTCAAGAACAACGCGAAGAAGTCTTATTATCCAAAGAATTTAAAAAGCTGCAAATTGTCATTGATGTAGACCCTATATAATCGGTAATGATGGGTATTAGCCAGGCAAAGCGCCCATTCATCCTTATAAACTACCCTTTATAGTTAAGCGCCCCCATGACCGCGTTTTTATACACCCTGCCAATCGGCAGGGTTTGCCCGTTGAGCTCTATGGTTTCGGCAGTAAACGCCTCTATCCTGTCCATTGCTACTATAAACGAACGGTGCGTACGTACAAATAGGGCTGGTGGCAACGCCTGTTCAAACTGGCTGATGAGTTGTTTGGTAACAATGAGTTTTTGGACAGTATGCAATTTTACATAATCTTTGAGGCTTTCAATGTATAAAATATCTTTGAGGTATACTTTAAGCACTTTGCGGTCTGCTTTTACATAAATAAAAGCATCGACACTGTTGCCCTCCTCATTATTTACCGTGGCCAAACTACCTTCGCTTTGTCGGTAGTACTTGTTGATTGCTTTCAAAAAACGATCAAATGCAATGGGCTTGAGCAAGTAGTCTACCACTTCCAGGTCAAACGCTTCCAAGGCATAATCGCGGTAAGCAGTGGTAAAAATCACCTTGGGAGGATGACTAAGCGTTTTCAGAAAATCTATGCCCGTAATTTGAGGCATTTGAATGTCAAGAAAGACCAAATCAATGGTGTTTTTTTGTAATACCTCTAGTGCTTCCATGGCGTGCTGGCATTTGGCCACTACTTGTATATGGGGTATTTTTTCTAAATGATTGGCAATCACCCGAATTGCAATAGGTTCATCATCCACTATGATACATTTACAGTTCATTTTTCTTTATTTTTTTGATGATTATTTCTCACTAAGAGCTTGGCTAAAATTCAGCATTAAACTTACCTTAAACTCGTCTGTTTTATCTTCTATCTTAAGGGTGTGCTGGTCTTTGTATAATAAATTCAAGCGTTTTTGCACATTTTGTAAACCTATGCCGTTGCCACTTTTGTAAGGGAGCGACAAATCTGCCCCCGAAATTTTACTATTGTTAATGTATAACTGTAAGGCATCACTATTTACTTTTAAAGACACGTTAATCCAACACTTTTTTGCTTCATTACTTACTCCGTGTTTAAAACAGTTTTCGATAAAAGGCAGAATCAGCATGGGGGCGATGTATTGCCCAGCAAGTTGCCCTTCGGTTTGCCAATGCAACTCCAGTTTGTTTTCGTAACGCAATTGCTCCAAAGAGATAAAGTTTTGAATATGTCTGATTTCATCCTGTAGCAACACTTGGGGCTTGTTGCTCTTGTAAAGTACGTAATCAAGCAATTCCGACAGTTTGATGACTACTTCGGGGGCATTGTCTGACTTTTCGAGGGTAAGCCCATACAGACTGTTCAGGGTATTGAACAAAAGATGAGGATGAATTTGCGCTTTGAGCAACTGTAGTTCAGCTTCTTTAAGGCGTAGCTCATTTTCGAGCGAGTACTGCACCAACCATTGATTTTTTTGCTGACTTTGGTACCAATGTTTGAACAACTTGATAGCCACCCCCAAAAATATCACCCAATACATACCCACTATCAGAAAGTATACATCCAGGCTTGCCGGAGTCATGGAACTGACCTGATACTTGGCAACTAATATAATGGTCAGTACAATGGCCCAAGCCTGCAGCCAAAGTGAAAGCACAAAAATACCGAAGGTAAAAAAGGCAAATAGCCTGTATTTTTTTTGTAACAAAAACCGGGGAATCAGGCAATAGTTGAGCAAATAAAGGGTGGCAGCAGTAATGGGCAATAGCAGGCTTACCAATAAAAAGCTACTGGCATAGTGGGCGTTTTGGTGCCCAAAAAATAAGGTGTAAAACAACCACACTACTCCCCAGAAAAGCAAGTGGACAACTTTAGATGTATGTGTTAGGTATTTGAAACCGTACACTTTTTTATATTTCATTCTGCTTGATTGTTAGGATGATTTTACAGCATAAAAATAGTGGCTAATCTGCCATATTTTGGAGTAAAATCTAGTTTTGTGAACCTCAACATCCGTTCATTTCCCCGAATCAAGTTCGGGATCATGGATTTTCTGTAGCTAAAAAAACGAACCAAAACCGATAGCTGCAGCTACGCTGCGCTGAGCTCTGCCAAAGGCTAAAAAGCCACCGCTGTACCTTGATCGCTAAAATTTACTTCATTACGCCGAACAGCTCAAACACTCCCTCGTACCTCGGTCGGTGATCTGTTTTATCGGCTTCATTGCGTAAACCGATGGCTACAGCTACGCTGTGCCGAGCTCACCGCAAGGTAATTTCTTAACGCTTACAAGCTAAGGCGGAATGAAAGACGCTGTAATTCAAGCACTTTTGACCTTTGATAAAAAATATCACGACGCAAGTTATAAGAAATGAAAATTAGTGTACAGTTTTGAATGTTTAGGTTAAACGCACTATGAAAAAACCTTCATATTTATAGGCGTAAGAACCATATAAATCCACTCTTGAATGGTAAATATTGCTCAAGATTACCCGATTTTTTCGGATGTCCCCAAAACCATTTTTGTTTAAGTATAACAAAGTGAACATTTACTCGAATCAGCTATGGACTCCCGACTAAATACTATGGACTAATTACACATATTTTTTATGTTTTCACAAAATGAAAGGCATTTGTAGACCAAATTCAGGTTTGAAAGGGTTTTCGGCAGTTTTTGGGCTCAAAACGACCGTTCGCAGGGTAAAACCGTTATATTGAAAGCTTATACAGGCATACAGCGATTTAAAAATTTTGCCTTGCAAATACCTCTTATCATTGTAACGAAATTATTTTTTTGGTTACAACTAAATCTAATACACAATGAAAACTTTTCTTGATTTTATAGTAAACGGAGGTTTGTTTTTTACTTTGCCATTGACCCTTTTTGCGGGCATTATCTTATTTTTTGGGGTAAGGTTGGGGCTTGAGTTGTTTGTAGCCGAGCGAGCCTTGAAGCCAAGAGTAAGCAAAAGCCTGGATACCATCATTTATTTGGGTAGTTTCTCGTTTATTTTTGGAATATTGGGGCAATTGGTCGGTTTGTACGAGGCGTTTAACGTATTGAGCAAGGTAGGTGCTGTTTCCCCTAAAATATTGATGGCAGGCCTCAAAGTATCTACCATACCTACACTCTATGGCTTTGGTATTTTGTTGGTAGCTTCCATCGTTTGGTTTGTGTTTCGCCGCAAACTTCAATCGCTGACCGACCAAGACTAAGCAAGGCATTTTGTCACAACTATCTGGCAGGTTTTCGAAAACCTGCCAGGTATGACTAGCAGGTAGTACTAAACCGCCAACCCCAGCCTTTTCACCACCTCTGGATTGTCTATAGCAATTACCTGTTCTTGCATTACCAGCAACTCATCCATTTTTTGCCCTCGCAAGCACTTGCCCTGTTCCAACACAAAGTCGGTAATGTCTTGGATAGACACCGCCCAATGAGTGCCAAAATTCTTCAGGAGCTCATTGCGCAAGCCCAATTGCACCGCCCTTCGTTGTAGCTTATCGCCATTGGGGGCGTGGTCAGGGTCCCATTGCATCACCACATTGCTTGCTTTCAGCTTTGCCTGCCAATCAGCTCTTGAGCCATACACCTCGGCTACATAACTGGAATGAATGGCTTCTTCCAGAATTAATTCAAAATTTTGTTTGCTTATTTCGATGGCCAAAATACGCTCTTGATTAGGTTTGCTTGCCCAGCCAGCCCGGTACATCATCCACAAAAAATTGGGTTTGATCCAGCTCATGCGGCTAAAGCTGTATTGGCTTCCGCCAAATTGTTGATGGGTTACGGCATATTTGGCTATACTAGGGTTAAAAGCCTGGTAAACAATCAGGTTTTCGGCGTTGGTCATTTGCCCCAAAATATGCCGCCCTTCCTGAGGCAAGTCAGTTTCATAATCTTTGTAAAGAATGGTTTGTAGGTTCATTGATTTCTATTGTTTTAATTGTTGCGCAATGCGCTACATAGGTATTCGAGGCATTTTACTCCCATACCTTAAGCAAAAAAAGCTTTCCCTGCATCAGAGAAAGCCTTTTTGTTATTTTTTAAATTGGCCTATCCCGAAATGGCTCCGGCAATGGTGGCAGTCATAAAACAAGCCAGAGTAGCACCCAATAAAGCACGCAGCCCCAACTTAGACAAATTCCCTTGTTGGTTAGGCGCCATTCCACTAATTCCCCCAATCTGAATGGCAATAGAGCTAAAGTTAGAAAAACCACAAAGGGCGTAGGTAGATACCAAAATAGACTTTTCACTCAAAGAACCTTCCTTAATCATACGCGATAAGTCAAGGTAAGCGACAAACTCATTGACCGCCGTTTTTTGTCCAATCAAACTTCCCACAAGTAAGGTATCTTTCCACTCTACCCCCATCAAGTAGGCAAAAGGTCGGCTAATTTGCCCCAGCAAATACTCCATAGAAAGAGCCTTGAAAGCCCCACCTGTTTGTACCCTGATAATTTGGTTCACATCCAACACATCGCCTATATAAACCAATCCAGCATTGAGCATCGCAATTACAGCAATAAATGCCAACAGCATACCACCTACATTCAAGGCTAGTTTCAATCCATCACCTGCCCCAATCGCCATCGCGTCTATCAGGTTTACCCCTAGCGATTCTTTAGACAGTTCTAAACTCTTGTTTACATCCTTGGTTTCTGGAATCATAATTTTTGCCATCACAATGGCAGCAGGGGCACTCATAATAGAAGCACTGAGCAAATGCGAAGCAAACTTGGCTTTAGCCACCGGATCGGCACCCCCTAATACGCCTACTGCAGCAGCCAGAATGGCTCCGGCAATGGTAGCCATACCACCTGTCATGAGGCACATCAGCTCCGACTTGGTCATATTTTTAATAAAAGGCTTTACTAACAGAGGGGCTTCGGTTTGCCCTAAAAAAATATTTCCTGCGGCAGACAGACTCTCAGGTCCAGACAAACCCATGGCCTTTGACATAACATAAGCGATGGCGTATACTATTTTTTGTAGAATGCCTAAGTAATAAAGAGCAGCCGAAATGGTAGAGAAAAAGATAATGGTGGGTAACACCTGAAAGGCAAATATAAAACCAAAAGAAGACTTATCGTTTGCCAGGTCACCAAAGAGAAATTTAGAACCGTCCAATGCAAAATCTAAAAAGCGCACAAACCCAGTACTTATTGCATCGAACATATCCCGCACAAATGGCACTTTCATGATCAACAACCCAAATACGATCTGGAGTGTAATCCCTATACCAACCAGCCTCCAATTGATGGCTTTACGATTGTTGGAAACAAGATAGCCCACCAACATAAATACCACCAAACCAATAATACCCTTAAAATAATCCATTACTCTTAATCAAATTGGCAATTAATATAAATGCAAAAGCACTTGCCCAAAAGTATTTTACCCCTTGTGGGGGAAAGGTTAGACAAGCGCATCAAAAAAATAGCGCGTAAAACTAAGTTTTTTTTTTAAGAAAGCGGGGTTACTATTTAACAAATCTTTGAAAATCAAGCTTTCACAACGGTATAAGGGTACAAATATTGCGCATTGTTTCTTTTTGTTCCAACTCATACCCTCTTATAATTATGGATAAACTTAACACCACTACGGTTAATAAATTTATGAAGGCATTGATAGACTTTGAAGCACATAGTGTGATGAGTGATTTTAATCGCATATTTGGTGCTGACTATGGGGAGGATCTCTGGAGCGAGTTTCTGAACCAATGCAATAGTAATACGACGATGTTTTACCGGATTTTAGACGAAAAGCAGCAAAAGGTTTTTGAGCAGTACTTAAGCAATACCGCAGAACACATGGTATCTTAGAGATGAAAAATAATTAATTCCCTGACTTAAGGAACTTGGCACACAGTAATAATTCTATAGAGGCAAAAAATCCTCAAAAGTGTCTGGAAGCTTCTCCAGAAATTCTTTTGAGGATTTTTTGCCTTTCTCATACTCCTTCCTTAGTTCCCCAAGTATTAGGAGCAAAGTAGTGCCTACTCTACCCTACTATTTTTCGCCCTGATTTGTGTCTTCACAACCGAGTTTACGAGTCCTTAAATAGTAAGCTAACTTACTTAACTATCAACCGCTTGCGAATATGGGTGCCATTGCATTTGAGTTCGTACACATACACGCCAGCAGTGACCCGTTGTCGACTTTTGTCTTTTCTTTAGTATTGTCTAAAGCAAAAATGGTATTGTTGCCTCCAGTACCTTTGTACCAAAACTCCAAAGTAAAAGAAGGCAGGTTACGAAATACCTCTATTTGTTTTACTTTAATGGGAGTATGACTACCCATCACCCAAGAGTCGGCTTAATTGCTGCTGGCTGCAAAAAACATGTGATTGTTTGACACAATGGGGCTAAAAGCAAATTCTCCTGATTCGCGTTCTATTCCTACCTTTTTGATAATTTGAATGGTGGGGGGAAATGTTGGTTTTTAATTGCTCCAAATAGGGCAAAGCAGTTACCAACTTGTTTGATTTGAATTCCAGTGGTGCATGACTCTCTGGATTTGCTTCCAAAGAGGTGCAAAACAGTGCACAAAGGTGTTGTCGACAATTTATCAAATTAAAAGTTGTCATGTGTGGTTCAGGTTTGTTTAGACAGATAGTTTTCAACTAATTACAATGCTATACAACCTTGGTCAAAGGAATGGTTGCCTGACTTTAATTTTTTTTACAAAAGTTTTCAAATCAAGGTAGCTTTAATGCGGCTGGTGCACGCGTCCCCGCGTGTGTTCCTAACAGAACTCTGATCAATTTTTGATAACTTGAGCAAACACTTCCAATACTGTTTTTCCTTAGCTGTATTGTCAAAAAAATTATTTGATTGTACTATAATTATTTCAAAAAAACGATCAATACATTGTTACAAGCCACTGCTTAAGGGCTTATAACAATGTATCATTTACCATTTATTTCTTATTTTTTTGATCGTTTTTTTATGAAATACCCCAATTATATTATAGCCTTTGCCTGTTTATGCTTACTGGCGTCTTGCACCAAAACAGAATCAACCACAGACCCTCAGAGTAATACTTCGGACACAGAGGTATTGGCAAAAACATTGAATTTGCCTTCCGAGCCATACAATTACTCCAACATTACTCTCCCAAACCATTTTCAGGTACGCCCTGTGCAAGATGCCAATAACACCCCTAGTACCAACCCAGTAACTGACCTGGGCTCTACCCTGGGGCGGGTATTGTTTTACGACAAAAACCTGTCGGCTAATAATACCATTGCCTGTGGGTCTTGTCATTTGCAAAGCAAAAGTTTTACCGACCCAGCCCAGTTTAGCGATGGCTTCGAAGGAGGTAAAACCGGGCGACACTCAATGAGCCTTGCCAATGCATTGTTTTATGAAAATGGCAAGTTTTTCTGGGATGAGCGCGCCGCTACTTTAGAAGATCAGGTATTGATGCCTATTCAAGACCAAATAGAGATGGGAATGACCCTCGAAAACCTTGTACCCAAACTTCAGGCACTAGACTATTACAAAGTATTGTTTCGTCAAACTTATGGCGATACTACAGTCACTACCGAAAGAATTTCCAAATCGCTTGCCCAATTTATACGTTCGATGGTATCTTATCAATCGAAATACGATGAAGCACTCAATGGACAAAATGGGCCTACTAATCCAGGAGCCAACCTTACCGGACTTACCACTGAAGAAAACCTTGGCCGCCAGGTGTTTAGCGATCCTGCCAGAGGAGGTTGTGCCGGATGCCATAGTACCGATTTATTTATAGGTCGGGAAGCGCTCAACAATGGGCTGGATGCCACCACTACCGACAAAGGGTTGGCTGGAGTAACTGGGCTTGCTACCGATGAGGGTAAATTTAAAGTGCCATCGTTACGCAATGTAGCACTTACTGCTCCTTATATGCACGATGGACGTTTTACGACGCTTGAACAGGTCATAGAGCATTACAACAGTGGAGTAAAAGCACATCCGGCTTTAGACAACCGCTTGAAAGCACCAGGAACCAATCAGGCAAAAAAGTTAAACCTGACTGCAGCCGAAAAAACCGCTGTGATAGCTTTTCTCAATACCCTGACAGACAACACTTTTATCAATGATGAAAAGTTTGCTGACCCTTTTAAATAATAATCCGTTGAGCAAGTACTAAGTGATCTGGAAAAAATAAGATGTGCCAATTTAAGAAAATATATTGTTCTCAGACGATTCAAAAAAAACGGTGCATAGCCAAAGCTATGGAGCTTTTTTTTTGAGAAGAATGAGGGCAATAGATACACTTTAATGGCTCAAATTATTTATGAAAGATCACTAAAAAAAACATCAGGCAAGATAAGAGGGATGAGCCATTACCAATATCCTTTACCCAGTAAAACTGGTAATGGTTGGTATGGCTCTTTTTTATTACCCTTTTGAGAGGCTCAAATCTTTAGATACTGATGCATATCGGTGCTTCAAGCGACAAGTCTCAAGCGGGTCAAGAGTCAGTAGAGTAACTAACTGTAATCACCATCAATCCTATTTCAACTTTAAAAAACACTTGGCTGTTTATAAGACAGCCTCAAGCTTGTGGCTTGTCGCCTGTACCTTGAGGCTGTCGCTTAGAGTTTTACTATTTCTCTACATTTTCGCCTGCCATAATAAAAGACTCAGCCCGTTCTACCATTTCTTTTGAACCAATGTATAGTGGACAACGCTGGTGAAGTTCGGTAGGCTCTATCTCTAGGGTACGCTGTATACCATTTGACGACTTTCCTCCTGCCTGCTCTGCTATAAAAGCCAGTGCGTTGCACTCATACAACAAGCGGAGCTTGCCATTGGGAGCACTTTTGGTAGATGGATAAACATAAATGCCTCCCTTGAGCAAGTTGCGGTGAAAGTCTGCCACCAAAGAACCAATGTAACGTCCTTTGAACTTGTTCTTTTTACAATCACTGACATAATTTTTCACTGCTTGGCCAAAGTCTACGGCTGACCCTTCGTTGATAGAAAATATTTTGCCCTTGGTGGGAATCTTCATATCAGGGTGTGACAATAAGAACTCGCCCAATGAGGGCTCAAGAGTAAAGCCGTTGACCCCATGACCTGTGGTGTATACCAACATAGTAGACGAACCATAAAGTGTATAGCCAGCTCCTACCTGTTCGGTGCCTTTCTGGAAAATATCTGATTCCTGTACCGGCGAACCTACCGGAGACTGTCGTCGATAAATGGAAAAAATGGTGCCTATAGATACATTGACATCTATGTTAGAGGAACCATCTAATGGGTCCATTGCAATGACATATTTGCCATGCGGGTTTTGGGTATCAGTTATATTTTCATCCTCTTCCGAAATAATGGCGCAAACCTCTCCTCCGTTACTCAAAGATTTTATAAATAAATTATTGGCTATTACATCCAGCTTTTGTTGTTCTTCACCTTGTACATTCTGAGCCCCATGTTTACCCAATATATTGGTCAACCCGGCACGGTTTACCTCACGGTTTACTACTTTGGCTGCCACCGAAATATCCCTCAGTAGTTGCGACAGCTCCCCACTTGCATAAGTAAACTGCTCTTGTCGCTCCCTGATAAACCGACTAAGAGTAGTACCAATGGGTAAAGATAATTTTTCGCTCATTGCTTCATCATTTTTTGTATAAGACCATAGATATATCTAGTATTGAAACTTAATCGAAATTAAGTGTATGCGCTTTGTATACTTTCCCATCAATGGGAAGCCAGCAAACACAAGTAGCACACTCCTTCAACTTCTTGTATTTACTGAATAATTTGGTTGTTTATGAAAGTTTTCAAATTTGGTGGTGCATCAGTTAAAGATGCCCGGTCGGTAAAAAATATGCTGCATATATTAAAGCAACAGGCTGCCGACCAACGTTTGGTGATTGTTATTTCGGCGATGGGTAAAACAACCAATGCACTGGAACAACTTTTTAGTCTTCACTGGGAGCAGCAAGACTATCAGGCAACGCTTGAAAACATCAGACAATACCATTGGGACATTGCCCAAAATTTATTTACAGATCGCAAAGATAGTATTTTTTCGTTGCTCGAAAACCTGTTCGCAGAATTAAAGCAGCAATTAAGCAGCGTTAGCCACCACACGGTGTCGTATGATGAAGCCTATGACCAGGTAATTTCTTATGGTGAAATTATTTCTACCCAACTGATTAGCAAGTACTTGCAACAAGAAGGGCTCGCCTGCCAATGGTTGGACGCCCGCCAGGTATTGTATACCGATGCCAAGTGGCGTGATGCACAAATAGATTGGGAAATTACTGAATCACAAATTAGACAAAAGGTGTTGCCTATGCTTGCTCAGGGGCAGGTGATCACCCAAGGGTTTATAGCTGGTACAGTAGGCAATAAAACCACTACATTGGGGCGCGAAGGGTCTGATTTTACCGGGGCTATTTTTGCTACCAGCCTGCAAGCCACCTCACTTACTATCTGGAAAGACGTGAATGGAATATTGAACGCAGATCCTAAAATAGTAGCCAATGCTCAAAAATATGCTTATTTATCGTATTGGGAAGCAGCCGAAATGACCCAGTACGGAGCAAAGGTGATTCACCCCAAGACCATCATTCCTTTAATGAAAAAAGACATTCCCTTGTATGTCAGGTCGTTCGTTTATCCTAAGCAAACAGGTACTTGCATAAGCCATACTGAGGTAGAAAAAATGATTCCGGCCATTATATTTAAAGAAAACCAAACCTTGATTAAGCTGAAAGTAAAAGGGGCAAATTTTATGACCAATCAACGTTTAATTGAGGTGCTGCAAGGCTTGCAGGCTTTTCATATAGAGGGGCATTTTATCCATAAATCGGCGCTGGGATGTGAAATATGTGTGAGTGGTCGCCCTCATCGTACCAAAAAATTTATTGCAGTTTTTGATCAACAGTACCACATCAGTACTCATACTGATTTACAATTGGTCACTATCAAAAATTATGACCTTGCCACTATCAAGTCATCTACCCAGGGCTGGACAGTACTTTTGGAAGAACGTAATGGCAATGTGTACCAGGCAGTGGTAGAGGCACAACTTAATGGAAACAAATGAAAGAAATTACTCCTTTTCTCAAAGAAATATTTGACTTGCTGAGCCGGGGCAACTTTATCAGCGCCAACAGCAAGGTATACCGCCATCGACAGTTGTTTAATCAAATAGAAGAGCACTTTGAAGAGATATTTGATTATTTTGGTGCCATTGGTTTTACTCTTGAGGCAGGAAATAACTATTACTATTTTTCGAAGGAAGAAGCTAACTATATACTAGAGCGTAAAATAGAAACTTTTTATAAGTACATTGATATTTTAGCCTTCTTTGCCGATTTTGACAATAGTTTTGGTGAGGGTTACCAGTTTAGCATGACCGACATTGAGCAAAAAAGTAAGGTAGATACCAACCTACAACAACAATTATTTGAAGTAACCCGTGACATTTCTGAAAACTCAAGTTATTATGAAAGAGTAAGCCATCTCGTGCGCAAAATGACCAAAGAGGGCTTTTTTGAATGCGAAGACGAAGAACGTCGCGACTATAGGGTGTTGTCGGCATACAACTATTTACAAAACATTGTCAAGAGTATTGACATCGACTATGAGGAGGAAGAAGAAGAGGTATAAAGTTGGGCGTTTTTTTATAAAACATAATGGTTCAAAGCCACACATTGGTATCATTCTCTTTTTTTAGACAACGATCCATTTGCATAGCGCAAATGGATTTTTTATTTTGATAAAAACAATATTCAAAAAACATTCGTCTAAAAATTCATGAGAAACCATGTAAATCGACAAAACATCTCGCTGTACACCTCATTTTTTGTAAGTAGCCTTTTACTCTTTTTTTACACTTCGGGTATTGCTCAGGCAAAGGTAAAAACAAGCGATAAAGTAGCAGCTTCTGCCAAAAAACGAATTATTGGATTCAAAGCCAGCCGAAAATACTCGGTAAAACAATTAAAAACCGATTTCGACATCTTGTTCAATGCTTTTAAAGAAGCGCATCCAGGATTTTATTGGTATACCAGCAAAGCCGCATTTACAAAAAAATATGATAGCCTCAAAAAACACATTACTCACCCCATGACCGAGTTAGAGTTTTACCGTTTGGTGCGCCCTCTGGCTGTACAAATCAACTGTGGGCATACTCAACTATATACCTCAGTCAAATTTAGAAATCACTTCCGTAAAAAAATCAACTACTTTCCGTTGCATCTTAAGTTTATCGATGGCAAAGCCTACATTCATAAAAACCATAGCCAGGACTCTACCGTACGGTTAGGACTACAGGTAGCACATATCAACGGACAACCTATACATAAAGTCATCAATAAACTCTTTAGTTATACTCCCTCCGATGGATTTAATACTACTTACAAATACCGGATTCTCGATCAGGATTTTCCCTTGCTATATCCTTATTATATCAACGCCAAGGTAGATACGTTCAGCATCCAGTGTGTTGAAACCCAAAGCAAACAACTTGTCCACTATCAGCTTGCCTCTATCTCCCGTAAAGCGTACCGAAAATCGGTACGTAAGCAGAGACAAAGCGAAGCACCTGCCCTTCAGTTCAAAATGATAGGTGGTCAAGACGATGAAAGCGCAGACAATACCCGCCCAGCTACCGATCATCCTCTCAAACGCGCCAGAGTAGCCGTACTCAAAATCAAATCTTTTCAGAACAATACCCTGCGTAAGCAAGGTTTTAGTTTTAGCCAATACATACGCAACGTCTTTCGCACCATCCGCAAAAAAAGGGTCAGACACTTGATACTAGATTTACGCGAAAATAGCGGGGGAACAGTTCGGAATGGTATTTTACTTTACTCATACCTTACAAAACGCAGGTTTAAATATTTCCACTACGAGAAAGTAGCTACTAATCGTCCTTTCTCTTTTATGCGATATGTTAACTCTTACCGAAGTCGTATGGTCAACAATAAACTATTGGTAAAAACCGACTCAGGGTATTATGTTTCCAATAAGCTACACTACAACCTCAAAACCCACAAGCCCAGCAAATACAACTACAAGCGTACCCTGTATATATTAATTAATGGGCGTAGCTTTTCGGCCACTACACAGTTTGCATCTTTGGTGCATGCCAATAAACGAGGGGTTTTTATAGGAGAAGAAACAGGTGGAGGTTACAAGGGGTGTACTGCGGGGCGTATCTGCTATGTAAACCTGCCTCATACCAAAATGCGTCTTAAAATTCCTTTGATTAAATACAGCAACGCCATTGCGTCGGATTATAAAACTGAGGGACATGGAATTATGCCAGACTATGAATTACAGCCTAAAATAGGTGATATATTGAAAGGGGTAGATACTGAAATGGAATATGTACTGGAAATGATAAGAAAAAAAGAGGAAGAGTGATCACTTTTTCCTGCACTTTAACGGCAAATTATTTATCTCAATGTCGTGGTTGTTTACCTTGAGCAGAGGTATATAGTTTCTCAGGCGCAGGTACATAACCTTCGTTATTTAGCAAGCCTTCGGCTTGATCGTTTCGTTGCAAAAACAAGCGGTCTACTTCTAAAGGAGCTTCTTCGTTTTGTGCTTCATCTGTTTCAAGCGGTATGGTAGTCTCCTCGGTGTCTGATTGGTTCAACTCAACCAAGGGCGTAGTTTGTTCTTGATGATTGTTTAATAACGCTTCGTTTCTGGCTTTTTGCTCAGCTTCGTATTTTTTTTTATAAAAATTAAGGCGGCTTTGAAACTCTTCGGCACTAATGGTGTCGCGATGTGCCTGTACTTTGCTGGATCGCGTTCCAAATTTAAAGTTTTTATATTCCATGATAAGTATTTTTTTTGTGGTTTTACTATTTTAATAAGCACAATCTTTAACGCCTGTAATGTATTCACTGACTCTTTTTTATAAATTAACTTTTGGTAAGAAAAAGTGAGGATTATTCAAATCCCGAATATTATCAACAAAATCACGCAAAGGTTATTCAAATACTTTTGAAAAGAAATTGGCAACAAAAATGTTAAACAAATGCTTTACAACATCAAGCATTGCTTAATACTTGCAGTACAAGTACAAACTCATCCATACAAAAAATTGATTAAAATGCGTGAAGCTCTGGTCATAGTTATTTTAGTATTGTTGGCTACTAACACCAGCGTTCAGGCACAATCAATGTCCCCCGATAGCTTACAAAAAGAGTATTTAAGCTTAAAAGCCGACACCCAAAAAGTCCGGTTTTTATTGAAGGTAGCCTCCGCCTACGAAACCCACAAACAACACTACAAGGCAGACTCGGTTCTGGGAGAAATGCTGGAAATAGCCCACGACGAACAATTATCGAAGTACGAAATATTGGCATTGTTAAAAAAAGGTAAGTTTTGGCAAGAACGCAGCAACTATAAAAAATCGTTAAAATATTACCATCAGGCGCTAGACAAAATGAAAACTACCTCCTATCCTTTGATCAAAGCAAAAGCTTTTCAATCATTGGGTTCATTGTTTGCGGAGCAAGGCAAACTTGAAGAGTCGGAAACTTATTACCAAAAGGCGCTGGATATTTATGACTCTACCCAAAACCTCAAGGGTATTGCACAATCATACATAAGCCTGGGGCGGATGTTTAAGGGAAGGCAACAGTTCGGCAAAGCCTTACAGTATTACGACAAGGCAATCAAGGCATTTGAGCAGCAGAATGACCCAATGACCCTTGCCCTTATTTATCGACGAAAGGGGGTCATTTATCGCATGCTCAAGAAATATAAGCAATCCGAAGTTTTTTATAACAAAGCCCTGAAAATATACAAAGCCCAAAAATCGGAAAGAGGAGTGGCCAGTACCTTATATAACCTGGGCTTATTGTACGCCTACCAAAAAAAATACCCCAAGGCTATAGAGTTTTCTTTACAATCGCTCAAGCTCAAACAAAAAGTAGGTACACAACGGCAAATTGCCAATAGTTTTACCAACCTGGGAGAGCTCTTTGTCCGTTCGGGAGACCTGAACCGAGCAGACACAATGCTCAAAAATGCCCTAAACATTACCCAAAAACAAGGGATGAACGATTTGGTCATGTATAATTACCAAAGCCTGGCTTTGCTCGATTCGGCCAGGGGCAACATGATGGGTGCCTGGAACTACCTGAGAAAGTATCAAAAAGTAAATGCCAAATTATACGATCAGCGAGGCAAGAAATTACTTACTAAGATGCGGGCAAAGTATGACACCGAACGCAAAGAAAATGAAAACGAATTGCTGAAGCAGGAAAAGGCGATGCAGTTGCAAAAGCTCAAAACCCAGTATTTATGGCTGATTATTATCAGCGGTGGTTTTTTTGCGATGGTACTGCTTGCCGTAGTATTGTATAGGTATTATCGTTCAAAACAAAAAGCCAACTTACACCTAAGCAAACTCAACCAAGAGTTACACCAACAACAGGAAGAAATCATTAGCCAACGTGACTTTATAGAAAACCAAAATAAATCTTTGTCAGAAAAAAACACCATGATCACACAAAGCATCAAGGCAGCTAAGAACATACAAGATGCTACGCTTCCTTTTGCCTCAAGGGTAGATGCTTTTCTTCAAGAGTATTTTTGTATTTATCAGCCTAAAGACATTGTGTCAGGAGACTTTTACTGGATTGAGAGAATTGACAAACGCATATTTGTGGTAGCAGTAGATTGTACTGGGCACGGGGTACCAGGAGCATTTATGAGTATGATCACCAACACTTTGCTCGACCATATTGTGAAAGTTCAACGAATCATGCAGCCCAAAGAAATTCTAAGCGAGCTAAATGTGAAGTTTGGCTATGCACTCAAAAAACAAGAAAGCAATACCAATAGCGGTATGGATGTGGGTATGTGTATGTTTAACTCTACAGACAACGCTCAAGTCACGAATGTAGCTTTTTCGGGTGCGCGTCGTCCTTTGTATTATATCACTCCCAAAAGCAATGAGTTGATCGAGGTAAGAGGAACCCGACGATCTATAGGCAGCAAAAGGCGTGAAGATTTGAACTTTGAAGGTCACCAACTACAATTGCCCCAAGGTAGTATGTTGTATTTATCGTCAGATGGTTATGCTGACCAAAACGATGCACAGCGTCGAAAAATAGGGACAGCATACCTCAAACAACTATTACTTGACATTTCACCATTGTCAGTCGCCAGACAAAAAAAGGCATTATTAGATCATCTGGAAAATCACATGAAAAATACTGAGCAAAGAGATGATATTTTATTGTTGGGCGTTAGATTATAAATACAGTTTTTTGCTAAGCCTCGCCAAAACTTACATGAAAACCGTTTGCTTTTTTTACGGCTAAATACTACCTTATAGCATTTTACTTGTCTTAGTATCACAAATTTATTATAAATCACTTAGATTTGTTTGAAAAATTAATCCAATTGGGTTACTCAAATTTTTAGGTATAACAATTGTTAAGTGATAGTATTACTGTGAACCAAAATAACACATCAATGCGCAAACCTTTCTACTATTTGTTTTTTATTTGCCTGTTAGGAGCATCAGGAACATGGGCGCAAACTGCAGAGGAGTATTTTGACAGCGGCAATCAAAAGCTAATGAAAGAAGATTACGACGGGGCAGTGAATGACTATAACAACGCTATAGCTCAAAAAACCAATGTTGCTGCATTTTTTGCCAATCGTGCCATCGCTAAATACCGCTTGGGTCGTTACCTTGAGTCAGTGCAGGATTGTGACATTGCGCTAAGACTAGAACCCAACCAATCGAAGGTTTATAATAACCGGGGGCTCGCAAACTTTGGGCTAAAACGCTACAAAGAAGCAGTGAGTGACTATACCAAAGCCACCGCTTTAGAGCCTACTTTTGCCAAAGCCTACAATAACCGAGCGTTTACTTACCTTACCATGAGGGTTTTTCAGAGCGCTATAGATGATTATGACAAGTCTATTGGGCTAAAAATGGCAGATGCTGCTTCATATAATAATCGTGGGTGGGCCAAGGCCAAGCTAAAAAGGTTTACCGAAGCCGAACAAGACTACAACAAGGCCATTGCTATGGATCCAGAGTACGCCATGGCATACAACAACCGAGGCTATGTAAGAGCTAAGTTGGGCGACTACACCAACTCGGTACGCGATTACTCAAAATCTATTATTCTAAACCCTCGCTTTTCTGATGCTTACCTATGGCGAGGCATTACCCACTATCGTTTTGGCAACCAAGAGCAAGCCTGTAAAGACTGGACAAGTGCGTTGCGTCTAAAAAACCAAAAAGCACAACGGTGGTTAGATGATTTTTGTACTGGTGATGGTCCTGCCAAGACTGCTGATGAGTACTTTGCCGATGGTGACAAAGCTTTATTGAACGAAAAGTGGCAAGAAGCCATTAGTGCTTATACCAAATGTGTGCACCTAAAATCTGACCATTACATGGCGTATGGGCACCGGGGTAGAGCCAACCGTAAGGCGGGCAACCTTGATCAAGCAATTGCTGATTTTAGCAAGGCTATAAAAATTAACCCTGAGTATGACTGGGCGTATGCCAGCCGGGGCTACGCCAAAGTGGTAGCCAAAAAATATACAGAAGCTTTGCTTGACTTTGATAAGGCCATTGCCTTAAAGCCTTCTTATCGGTGGGCATATGCACACCGCGCTCGTACCAAGTACTACCTGGGGCGTTATAAAAATGCCATAGAAGATTATAACAATGCCTTGAAGATAGATCCAAACGATGGGTGGTCTTATCGTAATCGTGCCCTGGCACGCTACGAGTTAGGCGACGCAGTAGGTACTTGTGCAGATTTGAAGAAAGCCAAAGAATTGGGTGATTATAAGGCAGAAGGTTTGATACAGGAGTATTGTAAAACAAGGGGCAGCAACAACCAACGTACTACCGATACCACCCGAAATTATAATACGGGCTTATCGTCGAGCAATGCTGAAGCAATTCAGTTTTATAAGTTAGGTAATGAGAGATTAGACAACGAGGCTTTTTATGATGCCATTACCCGCTATACCCAAGCTATTTGGGCAGACGCCCGCTTTAAAGAAGCTTATATGGACAGGGGGCACGCAAAAATACGCTTGAAAGACTATAGAAGCGCAATCAAAGACTTTGACAACGCCCTATTGCTGGATATAAACTATTCGGAAGCTTATTATTTGCGAGGCAAGTCTAAGTGGTTGCTCAAGGACAATGAAGGGGCAAAAGCTGATTGGCTCAGGGCTAAAGCGTTGGGCAATACCAATGCAAAAAATATGTTACTCCTTAACTTTAGCATTGGAGAAGACCAGAAAAAATAAAAACAAGTAATTAGTCTATTTTACCTATATACGGTCTACCGACTCTGGACTAATTCTAAAAGCTCTAATGGCTCCTGACTACGGTCTACCGACTCTGGACTAATTCTACCCAAGCCACCTCTGAACACAGGGGTGGCTTTATTTTATAATGCCCCAAACACTTTGGGAAATAGAATAATCTTGGCAACTTGCGGCATAAATTTATGTATATGCAAGACACTGAAAATACTCCAGAATCAAACAACCAACAAGCCAGTAACTCCCCTCCTTTTCCAACAAAACAAGTAAACGATCAAGAAGCCAGCTTTTATACCGCACAGTTTGGGCTGCTTTGCCTAAGTTCATTTTTGTTTTTTTCCAGTTTTTCAATGATTTTGGCAGAATTACCCTCTTTCCTTACCTCACTGGGGGGCAAAGAATACAAGGGGCTTATCATTGCCTTATTTACTTTGGCAGCAGGTTTATCACGACCGTTTAGCGGTAAACTCACCGATACTGTAGGGCGCATTCCTATCATTGTATTTGGTGCAGTGGTTTGTTTTCTTACAGGCTTTTTATACCCTCTGTTGCTTACTGTAGGTGGTTTTTTGTTTATTCGGTTTGTTCACGGTTTGTCTACTGGATTTACGCCCACCGGTACTGCAGCCTATGTAGCCGATGTAGTGCCCATACGCAAAAGAGGCGAAGCCATGGGTATTTTTGGTTTGACCAATAATATTGGCACTGCTATAGGCCCTGCTTTTGGTAGTTATATTGCCTTGCATTACCCTATTCAATATATGTTTTATTGTTCTTCAGGGTTTGCTATTTTATCCATTCTTATTTTGATCAAACTCAAAGAAACCCTGCCCCAAAAGCAACGCCAACCATTTAGGTGGAGTTTGTTGAAGATAAACCCCAGAGATATTATAGAGTTGAGGGTGGTTGCTCCTTCTGTAACTTTGCTATTATCTGTGTTTTCATTTGGTATTATTCTCACCATTATACCTGATTTTAGCGATCACCTCGGCATTAAAAACAAGGGTTTATTCTTTACAGTATTTACCTTAAGTTCGTTGGGTATCAGATTTGTTGCGGGCAAGATATCCGATCGTTTTGGCAGGGTGTCAGTGATTAAAGTAGGCGCTATTATCCAATTAATCTCTATGGTTATCATTGGAATGGCTACCACCCCACTGATGTTGATGATGGGTGCGGTATTTTTTGGCATAGCGGTGGGTATTATGTCCCCTACGGCTTTCGCCTGGACCATTGACTTGAGCCATGATAATGCCAGAGGGAGGGCTTTGGCTACTTTGTATATTGCCCTGGAAGCAGGCATTGGTATAGGGGCTCTTGTATCGGCTTGGGTGTTTGCCAATAATCCAGCGAACTTTCCATGGACATTTTGGTTAGGAGGGTTTTCGGCACTAGCCGCATTTTTGTACTTGCAGTTTGGAGTAAAACAAGAGCACATGACCTAAATAAACCCTGCGTTACTGTAGCAATACTCCGCAGTGATTTTAGTCAAAGTTGTTTGCTGGTGATCAGTCATTGATGAATTTAAAAGCTATTTAATTGGGTGTTTAGGCATAAAACCGAAACACTTTTAAAAATAAAGTGAGTATACAATCTTAAAACACTGGTTTACAGCATTTAACAAGGTGAACATTTACTCGAATCAGCTATGGACTATTGTGTAGACATTGATCAAATAAATAAGCAACACCAACACTCACAAACCATTTTGATATGAAAGAAACCATCAGAACTTTATTTTCACGCAAACACGAGGTAGTCATTCCCAAACAAGGGGTATTTTTGGCAGGGCCTACTCCGCCCAATGGTTCCATGACTACTGGCTGGAGGCGGGCGGTTATAAATGCACTCAAGGCAGATGAAAGGTTGCACCCTGGAATGATGGTAGTATCGCCCGAACCTGAAACAGGTAATTGGGCAGACATTGACAATGCCCACCCGGCAAACCAGACGGAGGCCATTCAAGACAAGCAAATACCTTGGGAGTGGCAATACCTGAACCTATGCGATATTACAGCTTTTTGGTTACCTACTTATTGGACCAAGGAAAAAGCAGGTGTGTTTGCTCCAAACATAGGGCCTACCAGTCGTTGGGAGTATGGTTATTTTTTACAGGAATATATCAAAAACCCTGATAAGCGACGCTTTATTGTAGGGGGCCCCGAAGACGCTGACAGCATAAAATGGGCAAAAAAAATGGCAGATGTCAACGGGGTACCCTGGCATACACTTAAGGCTGAGAACAAATCTAAGTTAGTAGCCGATTCATTTGTAAAAGCAATTGCCGATGCTTTGGTAGATGGACAATGGGGGTATTGACCACGTGAAAATGGACTTATCAAACGAAGTATTACTAATCCCCGAAAAGGCAGACAAAGAACGGGATGCTTTGGCGTTGGTATGGCAACAGTACGGAGGCAAAGTAATGCACGTTGGCAAGTTTTGGCAAGCTCCCAACACTGGCAATGCCCGCGTTAGCATTTACGGTAACGATACTTTTGCTTTGGTATTGGCTCAAGTCTTGGGGCGTGCTTTACTATCGCCACAAGACGAACTCGTTGCTCAACTGCCTTATCGATGGGGCAAACGGAAGTTGGACTTAATAGTCGCGGAATATTTTGCGATAGACCAGTTGCCAGTATTTGTAAAGTCGGTTAAACCAAAACTACTGACTGCTAAAGTAGTACGACTGGAAGACGAAGTAGAAGCAATACAAGCATTAGGCAACGAAACTTTGATTTGCTCGGAGGTGATTGACGACCTGGTGGCAGAAGTACGCTCTTTTGTGCTTGGCAAACAAATACAAGACCTGGCTTTGTATGAAGGCAGCACTGACCTTAAGACTGCCCAGCAGTTTATCCACCATTTTTTACACTCTGCTGAGGCTGCCGCTCTCCCCCACTCATTTGTGCTAGACATAGGCTACAGTAAAACAAGAGGCTGGTGCATTATAGAGTTTAATTCTTGTTGGGGTGCAGGACTCAACCACTGCCGCCCCGAAAAAGTGCTTGCTTCCATTCGAGCAGCTACGATATAGGAATGTTTGATCGGAATTAGTTTTATAACCCTTAATTATGTTAAGTAATAAAAATTGCATTCAATGATAAAAACCGAAACTATCACTTATCACGACGCTCAAGGCAACGCTTTTGAGGGAACCATTAATTGGGATGATGCTACTCAGCAAAAACGCCCTGGAATATTGGTGGTGCATACTTTTAAAGGACAAGGCGAGTTTGACAACCAAAAAGCGGTAGCACTGGCCAGTATGGGGTATGTAGGTTTTGCCATAGATTTATACGGCAAAGGCAGGCGTGCCTCAGTCAAGGAAGAAGCACAAGCTTTGATGGATGAACTAAATAATGACCGTCCATTGCTACTGCAACGCATGGAGTTGGCGTTGGATGTGCTCAAAAAACATGCTTTGACAGATACCGGGCAATTAGGAGCCGTTGGGTTTTGCTTTGGTGGCAAAGCAGTACTTGACCTGGCACGTTCGGGGGCTCATCTTCAGGGAGTAGTGAGCTTTCATGGAGTATATGATGCTCCCGTTATGTCTCACCCTACCCCTATCAAAGCGGCAGTGTTGGTACTACACGGTTGGGAAGACCCACTGGCTACTCCTGAACAAACGGTGGCCTTGGCACACGAACTGACTGAACGCAAAGCAGACTGGCAAATTTTAGCTTTTGGCCATACCGGACACGCTTTTACCAACCCTAGCGCCAATCAACCAGGAATGTTTTACCAACCCGATACCGATCGGAGAGCTTGGCAGGCCATGAAACAGCTCTTTGAAGAAAAGTTTCATTGATGAGAGAAGGAACTGCCTCAGGCTAAATGTTTATGCATTTTATGGGGTGGTTCCCTGTTTTCTTTATTTTTTGGTCAAATGCTTTGCAAAGATCACACGCTGGAAATAAAGTAAATATCAACGAACTAATACAGATAACTGCCCCCAAATAGCTCTATGTCACACCAGTTGGTTTACCCGGTAAGCAGAGGGCGAAACTCCGTATTTTTGTTTGAATAACTTAGAAAAATGGGCAACATCGTTGAACCCACAATCCAGGGTAATTTGTGTAATACTCAGGTTTGAGGCAGTGAGCAGTTCCTGAGAACGCAACAGTTTTTGATGGCGTAAATAGCTGGCAGGACTGTCTTGGTACACTTTTTTGAACATTCGCTTAAGCGATGATTCACTCAAACTGGCAAGTTGGGCAAGCTCTTGCAGGGTAATATTGGTATACAAATTTGCTGCTACCAACTCTTGAAATGTAAAACTGGTGGGCACAAACAAGTTTGACAAGACAGCGCGTACCTCTGGTGCGTGTTGGGTAGCACTCAATACGGTCACCAGTTCTTTTAGCTTAAGTGCCATTAGTTCCTGGTTTGCCTCATCAAAGTTTTCAAAACAGGCAGCAATGCTCCCCATATACCGCTCAATACCAGTACCAGATGGTAGTTTGGCCATACTTTGCTTGTTTAGGTGAGGAGGAGTTGTCAAACAATCGGGTAAAGTATACTCATATACTTTGTTGAGCACCTCAGGATAAAAATGAACTGCTATAGCCTGGTATTCTGTGTGTGGAGACTCCCCCAAAAACCTGCCTGTATAGTGACCACACTTCATCAATACTGCTTCTTTTTCTTCAGCTTTTACTACAACATCTGGTGCAAAAGCGTGGCAAGCCCCCCGTGTAATGTATAAAAAACAAGCCTTTTTATACAGGGTCAATTTCTTTTTAAAAGGGGCACGCAAAGTAGCACGTTCAAAAACTGATTTACCAAATAAGTCCAGGGTTTCATGCTCTAGTATCATCATTCATTCGTGTTTTCATTAGTTTTTCTAAATAAGTGTAATATACAACTATTTTTATTTAGTCAACGATTACCAAGCTTATTCACTCCTGTTTTATTGCTTTTCACTCTTTCCTTCTGCCTCCCTTACATCCATTTATTTTACGATTTATCACGATCCCTTTGGACACTAGAGTATCGGGGTTTAACTTTGTTGGCAGTACTCTATTTTTTATTTTAAACAACAAACTCAGGCCACAATGTATGTGCCTTGTACTTTGTAGCCTATACTCGTAAGTTTCTTTATGAATACAGTAGAACAATATAACTTTGCCGGAAAAAAAGCACTTGTAAGGGTTGATTTTAACGTACCTCTCAATGACCAATTTGAGATAACTGATGACACCCGAATAAAAGCGGCAATGCCTACTTTGCAAAAAATATTAAAAGATGGGGGTAGCCTTATCCTGATGTCACACCTGGGCAGACCCAAAGATGGGTACAATGAAAAGTTTTCGCTGAAACACCTGGTAAAACCTTTGAGCGATCGTTTGGCATTAACTGTAAAGTTTGCGGCTGACTGCATAGGCAATGAAGCTGAAACACTGGCAACAGGATTGCAAGGGGGCGAAGTGTTATTGTTAGAAAACCTCCGATTTCACAAAGAAGAGAAAAAAGGAGACGAGGCTTTTGCCCAAAAACTTGCCAAACTAGGCGATGTTTATGTAAATGATGCCTTTGGTACTGCCCACCGTGCCCACGCCTCTACCGCAGTAATTGCCCAGTACTTTGACGAAAAAGTAAGTGGCTATGTAATGCAGGCAGAGCTTGACAACGCCCAAAAAGTGTTAGAAAAAGCTGAAAAACCCTTCACCGCAATTATGGGAGGTGCCAAAATCTCAGATAAAATTTTGGTAATTGAGCAATTGCTTGACAAGGTAGACAATTTGTTGATTGGTGGGGCAATGGCCTATACATTTTTTAAGGCACAAGGCGGCAGCATTGGTAAATCGTTGGTAGAAGAGGATAAACTGGAACTTGCCAAGGAACTGATAAACAAAGCCAGGGATAAAGGGGTTAATCTATTGTTACCCGAAGACTCGGTCATTGCAGACGACTTTAAAAATGATGCAAACCGAGAGTCTGCCGATAACATGGCGATCAAAGAGGGTTATATGGGGCTGGATATTGGAGAAAAAGCTTCGGCTAAATTTTCTGAAACCATCCAAAACTCTAAAACTATATTATGGAATGGCCCTATGGGGGTTTTTGAAATGCCCAACTTTGCCAATGGAACCATTGCAGTAGCCAAGGCAGTAGTAGAGGCAACTCAAAACGGGGGATTTTCTTTGATAGGTGGTGGCGACTCTGCCGCTGCAGTAAACAATCTTGGTTTTGGCGAGGAGGTTTCTTATGTGTCTACTGGAGGAGGAGCATTGCTTGAATACATGGAAGGCAAAACTCTGCCTGGTGTAAAGGCATTGGAAGGCTAAAAATACATTTTTGGGCATTGAAAACGCTTGAACGATGCCCAAAATTTTGAAAAAAATAAGTTCTTAAATTATTAATTATGGATAAAATATTAGGATGGTTGCTATTGCCTTTTTTTGCTATTTCGTTTCTGGGTTCACTAGTGGTGTTTGAAGTCATCCAGCGAATTGCTTACTTTGGATTTGGCTACAAAGCACACAAAAATACGGTAGATATACTACAGCTATGTATTATGAACTCGCTCAGACTGGGAGGCACCCGTTTCAAAACCTTGCGCTCTGCTCAGAAAGTACCCACCGACCGCCCCATCATCATTATATCAAATCACCAAAGTATGTTTGACATTCCGTCGATCATCTGGCTATTTCGAAAAAATCACGCCAAGTTTGTGGCCAAAAAAGAACTGGGTAAAGGCATTCCCAGCATTTCGTTTAATCTAAAACACGGTGGTTCGGTATTGATAGATCGCAAAGACCGCGAACAAGCCACCCAAGCTATAGAAAACCTGGGGAAATATATAGAAGAGCACAATAGGGCAGCTTGTATATTTCCTGAAGGCACCCGTTCTCGTGATGGAATGCTTAAACCATTTAAAACTACGGGCATCAAAACTTTGCTACAACACTCTCCTTCGGCTTTGGTAATACCTGTAGCCATTTCGGGTTCCTGGGAGTTGCTCAAGTACAAACTCAAACCTATCCCTTTTGGAGTAAAATACAAAACGCAAATACTCCCTCCTATCGAGCCTGCCAACTATTCTGCCGATGAAATAGTACAAAAAGCAGAAGAGCAAATACGAATGGCTTTGGGGCAAGAAAACACTGAAATATAAAACAAACCCCACTAATAACTTTATTAGTGGGGTTTGTTTTTGTAGTTCGCTCTCGGTTCCCATGATTCCAATCATTTCTGGTTCAGGGCATTGAGCTGTTCTATAGTGTCTACCGTAAACCAGTTTTTGGGATAACTGTCTGAACAATACAATTGTTGTTGGGCAATAAGTTGCTGCCATACGGCATAAAAATCGGCTGTTTTCTCAGTCAATTGATTGATCTTATAAGGGTTGAGCATTTGAATGCCCGAACAGTAGGTTTTGGCCTTTTTCTGACGGTTTAGCTCGTATACACAGTTATTGGTATGGTGTATATAATCACCCTCTAAGCCCTCGATAGGCAACACTGGCACTACCATACAAGCCGGCTCGTTGTATTTATGGTACTCTTCTGACAGTAGGTCAAAATCAAGCTCTGTAATATTGTCTGCAGTAAGCACAAAAACAGGCTCGTTTAAATGAGCCATCATTGTGTTATAAATCCACCAGGCATTGCCTTTCCCCTCAGTGTTAAATACAGAATGTACCCCCTGCTCTATCACATGCTGGGCAAGCACTGCTCCCTTATAACCCACCGTAATATGTAAATAGTCAATGGCAGGGGTTACTTTTTTGATGCCTTCAGCTATCAGCGTAGACCCTTTGTAAGGCGCCATGGGCTTGGGTATTACGTTGGTGAGAGGTAGCATGCGGGTACCGCGTCCTGCTGCCATAATCAAGGCGTGTCGTATTTTTTTCATTAGTACAGGTTTTTATAACTACAAGTTTTTGACGGTGGTTCAGGGGTTTACACCTCCCCTGAACACACTCTATGACAACTCATTGTATCGTTTAGAAATACAATCACTGTCCAGATTTTAACCAAGCTCCTTCAAGCATTGTCAATGAAGTGTACTTAGTTTACCTCCTCTGCTGGTGGATTGTCTATAATCGCCAGAATTTCTTCTTCGGTCAGCTTTTCGGTATTGGCAGACGACAAACCTACTGATACTGGATTGGCAACTTTTTCGTTAAACGAAATTAAGTAATGAGTAATGCCATCATATTTTAGTTCACGGGTAAACGGCAGTTCAAGTTCACCTATCAGGTACTCATCTATACGTTCTCCAGGGCGCCCTTCTATTTTTTCGTACTTTCCACCTTTGTGTTTTACCCAGGTTTTCAGCATATCTTCCATTTGGGCTGCTTTCATCATCCGCGACAATACCTTGCCTTGGGTTTCGTCTATGTTGTTCAAGGCAGCAATTACCAAATTTACGGCTTCGTCAACAGTAAAAAAGAATCGCCTCATTTCGGGACCAGTGGTGCCCATTACTCCGGTTTCTTCATGCATTTTTTTCCAAATAGTCAGCACCGATCCTGTAGACCAAGCCACATTGCCATAACGTACACAAGTAAATTTAGTATCGGTTTTGCCGTTCATAGAACAATACACTCTTTCCATTACCGACTTGCTCATTCCATAAGTATTACGTACTGGAGGCGAAGCTTTGTCAGTAGAAATGCCCACCACTACTTCTACGTTTTGATCAATGGCCAGGCGCGCTACGTTTTGCGAACCCACCACATTGACATCAATACATTCCATAGGGTATTTTTCGGCAAGGTCTACAAACTTGGTAGCTGCCGCATGAATGACCACATGAGGTTTAAACTCTCTGAAGGTATCTCTGACCGATTCTATACTGGAAATATCCATTGGAGCAACTTCGCAACCCGTAAACTTTTTAGCCAATAGGTTTTGCTTATTGTTACGTCCAGTCAAAACCACCTTGTATTCATCTTTGAGCGCCAAAGCCAAGCGTTTGCCCAAAAAACCTGTACCTCCAGTAATTAATAGTGTTTTTTTCATAATTCTTTTTAAATAAGCCGTTCGGCAACCCTTTCAAAGTTGCTTAGGAATGGTGTAAAAATAAAGTTCTATAGTAACGCCAAAATATTTTGTTGGCAGGAGAGGCAGGGCAATATCCAGTGGATATTGAGCCAGCCCTGCGGGACGGCAAGTCTTTTTAACGAATTCTGTCAGCGAAAGATGACGTTAAAAATGTGAATTTATTTTGGTACTATTCCTTAGTACACTGTAACTTAAGTAAGTTGTCATTTAGTTCGAGTTTATTTTGTTTGCTGGCGATCTTTACAAATAGAGCATAGCCAAAGCTACGCGATTTTTGTAAAGAGAAGTCAGAGGGCAAAAGAAGCCGAAAAAAGCATAAGATATTTATTTTACAGTGTACTTAGTTCTTCAATAGTTTCTTTTTGATATAATGATAGTTCAGGCTTTGAAAGTTACGCCTCTTCCAAACCCCCTTGTCTACCTTATAAGCCATGCGTATATATGTTTTCATTTTTGGCAGTTTGTGTGCTTCCTTTGCCATTCCTGCCAAAAAAATATATAAAGTAGCTTTTATTTTGTTCAAGTATTTGCCAAAAAAAGCATAATCTTCGTCTTCGTTGAGTTTTTTTATAAAATACTCAAACCGTTCTTCTGCCTTGTGTAGCTGTGCTGTATTTATAGTGCGTGCCGGATGGTCTAACACCCCATTATTAAACTTATTGATTCTACCTATAGCTGGAAAAGCCGCCACCAGTCTCAACGCAAAGTCATAATCTTCTGAGCCTGTCAACACAGGGGTTTCATCCCATGATATATTTTGATAAATATCACGGTGAACAAATACCCCTATACAAGATAAAAAATTGCCTTCGCTAATCTGCCTCACTGGATCGGTAAGCGGCTGAAAATCATACTTTGACAATACTTTTTTATCTTCATCAACCAATTCATACAAGTTATGAAAAACTTTTTTATCGGGGTGCTGTTGTGCATAATTATAGGCATCCAGAAGATTGTCTGGATACATAAAGTCATCCGAGTCTAAAAAGGTCAAATACTCACCCTGGGCGTTTTGCATACCCGTATTGCGCGACTTTGCCCGTTCATAGTTTTTATCGTGTTGAATAAACCTGATCTTGCCTTCGTCTATCAAGGGCTGCAATACCTCTAGTGTATTATCTGTGCTACAGTTATCTACCACAATCACCTCATAGTCAGTATATTGTTGGTTAAAAACTGTATCGAGCGTATTCAAAATAAAATCAACTCGGTTGTAGGTAGGAATAATGATACTAAAATAAGGAGATGGCGTCATACGATTTACTTATTCAGGCAGTGCCAAAAGGTTAAACTGAGGGATTTGATCAATGGTATTTTTAAGGGTGGCAATGTCTACAAACTGATACCCAGTTTCCACCAAAAGCTTATAGCCTTCTTTGGTCAATTGCTCAAAAATAAACTCCTTGGAGTAGCCATTTGCCTTGAACCACTCATCGGTAATTTCTATGTACATTGCCGGACGAAATTTTCGAATGGTTTGTTCAGCACCTAAAAAAACAAAAGGCTCGTAGCCTTCTACGTCTATTTTTATAAAACTAATGGCCTCTAGCTGGTGCTCTTCTACAAAACTATCAATCGTTTGTACGGGCACCATTACCTTACCTTGCTCACCTTGAGCCATCACCCTGGCGCCACCAGTATTGGTACTACTAAACACCATTGGTGCTGTAGTATTGTCTGCCCCCAACCCTATGGCGTGTACTTTTACCAAAGCTTTAAGGCGTGGGTTAAGCGATACGTTGTACTCAAGTTTTTTTACAATATAAGGGTTAGGGTCAAAGGCGTGAATGGTTGTCCCCTGTTTTTTTTGTCGATAAGCTTCTTCTGCCAGTTTTAGGCTAAATGCCCCACAGTTTGCCCCTACATCTAATACATGGGCTTGATTTTGTAAGTATTCGGCCGCTTTTTTCCAGGAGTAATCGGGCAAATGAGCAAACACATGCCACTGCATAAAATCGGTCAATGTTAAGTTAAACTTTACCCCATCTCTGGTCACTGTTCTCTCCGGTGCAGCCTGATAAGCCTCAGGGTGAGGAATAAACTTGGTAAAAGCAGGGATGTTTTTGCCTAAAAAGGCGAAGGCATTTTCTAACCCTAATTTCAAAACCGTTTTATGAACTACCTGGGTGAGCAACTTCATATAGTGTATATTTTTTTTAATGCCAAAATCATATTTTCCAATGCAAACCTTTGTTGTACATCTTGTTGCCCCCGCTGTATAAGCTTTTGGGCCAACTCTTGGTCTTGCAAAAGCCTGAGCATTTGTTTATAAACTGCCTCACTGTCTTCAAAAGGAACCACCAAAGCATTCTGCTCGTGCTCGATAAATTCGGGGGCAACCCCTGATAAACTAAATACGGCTGGAATACCCGCCGCGAGGGCTTCTACATAAGTTTGTCCAAAGGCCTCTAATTCATTATTTATGGGTGTATGCACATACAAATCAAACAATTGATATAAATGGTAAATGTCATTCTCGAAGACAATTTCAGTAAAACTCTCCTGGGGCAATTGTTCCAATAACTCATCAATTTGAAGCTTATAGTCGCCTTTGGCATTGGCAAGAATCAGGTGTGCCTTGGGGTATTGTGTAAGTAGTTTGCCAAAAGCAGGTATAATATGCTGGATGCCCTTCCAATAAGTTTGTCGGGCTATTACCCCTATCACCGGATGTTTGTCCACAATGCCATACTTTTCTTTAAGCTTAGTCACTTTTTTAGGAGTCGTATTACTAAATCCTTGTAAGTCGAACCCATGATGAACCAAATGCACTTTAAACTGGGCTACCTTTTCTCGCTCAATAAGTACATCTTTTACAATACCCGAAATCGCTATTATATCAGTAGCAAACGAATGAATTAATTTGTCGTAATAAACAGCCCTGGGAAAAAACTCATGGTGTAAAGTACCGTGGTGGCGGGTATAAATACGTTTAGGAATTCGGGCAAGCTTTGCGGCCAGCAAGCCAAACATAGACGCATCGAACAAGTGGGTGTGGACAATGTCCGTTTCTTCAGCCCTAAACACTTTCCAAATGCTCCTTATTGCCTTAAAAGCATCTTTTTTACCACGATAACCTATCCGATATACTGGTACTTCATTTGCCTTCAGGTAAGTTTCCAGCTGGCTCTCGCCTTGGTTGAGCAAAACAAAAGACAGCCGAAACTCTGAATCTCTCAGTGCCTGCTCGATCCACTCAAAGGCTATGGCCTTGTCTATGTCAGACAGTATGTAAGTAATATTTGTAGGCAATGTGTCAGATTAATTGAAGTTGTTGGGCTATAGATTCAGTACAAATCAGGTAATTATAAAAACCACTTTTTTGAATACGGTCTACTTTTCGAGGAGGGTTTTTCTCATCCAGATCAAAATATAAATATCCCTTTCCTTCTACCAGCTTTTCAACCCTTTGGGCTACTTCATTGGTCAAAATTTCAATCAATAACGTAGGGCGCATTGTATCCAGGTACTCCCCCATTCCTTCCAGCACTTCGGGTTCGTGGGTTTCTACATCAATTTTCATCAACCCAACTTTAGGCAGCTGGTGTTGGGCTATAAAAGTATCAAACCTTATGATATCAATAGAAGTTGCAACCGTATCAACTCCTTCTGGGCTCAAATCTTGGCTCACTGTTACCGAATAAGTATGTTCGGTGTCCTGATCATATATGGTTGCTTTGCCATCGCTGTCCGACAAAGCCAACTCATAGGCTTTAACATCAAACTGGTTAAGTGCGATGTTTTCCTGAAGCTTTTCAAACACTCGTTTTACAGGTTCAAAAGCTACCACCTGAGCAGTTGGTCGAACAGTTTTGGCAATGAGTGCATAAACTCCTGTGTTGGCACCTACATCTATAATGCAGTCATTCACAGTACACAGTTTTTCCCATAACTGTATCGATTGCTGCTCCCACCCTCCTTTGATTCCTCTCCAAAACAATTCATTTTCAAGCTCAAAACCATAATGATGCATTTTAAACTCCTGATTACCCGTCGTTTTCACGTTGATTTTGCCCTGAAAATGCAAATGCTGATAGACCCGGTGTGGAGGCGACCATACCCCTCTCAAGGCTACAAAAAAGGCTTTTTTAAAAGGTAAGATTTTATAGATGCTTTTGACTAGCTTTTTTAACATCAGATTTTTTTATTGATAAAATATACAGAGTATCCAGTAAGCACAATATTATATATTTTATACCGAACTTTCTTAGGCAATATACGGAGCCAATTGAATTTATCAATAGACCACAACCAAAATTTTTGACTAAAAAACCAATAGATTGTTTTTTTCAATGTACCTATTGGGGCTGGTTCATATTGATTGAAATGCTGGCGTAAATCAGGCTTAAGCGTCTGTAGCGTAAGGTAAGATTGACGGTATTGTCTGTGGCGTTTTATCATCAATCTACAGGTCACAAAATCGTCGTGCCACACCACGACATCTTTATTAAAATAAATAGGTATTTGCTGCTGCACTGCCCTTACCGCAAGGTCAAAATCTTCAGCATCGTTTAGCCTTTTGTCAAACCCACCCAACTTATCAAATAATGACTTGCTCAAAGAAAAGTCAGCCGCCGTAATAAAAGGTTGAGCGTTAGGAATACGACCATACCCTTCTACTGGCAACCAGGTACGGCTCAGATAAGCCCTAAACAATTGAAAATCAGTTTTCATCTTGCTTATATCCTCAAAAGGAGGACCAACCAAAATTGTATGGGGCTTGGCTACGGCATGTTGTACATGTAATGCCAAACACTCAGGGATTGGTCTGACATCATCATCAAAAAAAACCAACAAATCACCTTGAGCTGCCGCAACACCCACGTTACGCGCTACTGCACGTCCCCCATTTTGCCTATACACCACATTCAGGTCTTTTAGTTTCCACTGCGTACCCTCCAACACCTCACGGGTATTGTCAGTAGAGCCATCCACTACCACTACAGTTTCAAAATCTTGTATGGTTTGAGCTTCAAGCGCTTTCAGAATGTTAGGCAATTTGTGTGCACCATTGTAGCTAGGTACAATGACACTTACTTTAGTTGAATGCAAGGCGTTGGTGGTTTGTTATTTACGAATTTTAGATACTGTATTGCGCCAAATGTTCAAAATTGGCTGCGGAATGTATTTATTTCTAAACTTGAGTTTTTTCCAAAGCTTTTGGTCATCTTCGGCAAGCAAATCGGTATTGATTTGTTCTAATAAACGTTGCGCTTTTTGTGGTTCATTTTGCGCATAAAACTCATTGGCACGCAAAAACAAGTAATAGTTAAACACCTCTTCCAATAGCTCTTCATCTGGCTCATAATCATCTAACTGTACCGCAAAACGCTCATCTACCTGGCATACCTCTGCCACGATTTCGGCATATTTAGAGAGTTCATACTGGCGGGCAAGCGCATAAAAATAAGTATCATGTTCTACTTGAAACCCATCATTTTGCGACACCGTTTTAGAATCTTCGTGTAGTCTAAAGTTGACCAAGATATCAGGTATTTTTACTACCCCCTGCAACCCAAACAACAGCAAATATTTGATCCACCAATCCCGGTCCATCAAGTAATGCAAACGATTATCGAGTAATCCCATTTTTTTGACAACCTCGGCCTTAAAAAATGTTTCAGGCTGGTCTATCCGTGCCCAACCTATAGTTTTGGCAAGGTTATCTGTATATACATCGGTGCCATTCGAATACTTCACCGTTTTTTGCCCTTTAAAAAGTCGGCTCCTGCCACACACCACTTTTACATGTTCGCCTCGGTTAAACGCTGTCGCCACCTTGAACAATGCATGAGGCTCATAGTAATCATCCGAATTAAGCCAGTTAATAATTTGCCCAGAGGCTTTGTCCAGCCCTTTGTTAATGGCGTGGCTTTGCCCTTTATCTTTTTCGCTTACCCAATAAGTGATATGCTCCTCATATTTTTTTATAATATCTACAGTATTGTCAGTACTGCCCCCATCTATAATAAAATACTCTAAATTGGGGTATTGTTGCTCTACTACTGACAAAATAGTTTGCTCTATAAAGTGCCCCTGGTTGTAAGAAGGGGTGATGATCGTTATTTTTGGAAATTCATTCACACGCAACACCTTTTATCTGGTTCTGAATCACAAAACTAAATAAATTTTAATAAGACTTATATGGTTTTATGTTTAAAATAACTTTTGATCACAGGAGTGGACTCTGGGTGATTGACTTTTCTTATTGACACTTGCCACCAGTAGTTTATAAATTTAGCAAACCTGCTAAAAAGGCATTCCAGCAGCTATCCACTTTCTAATAACAGTACGCTCACAATCAGGCAGTTGGTCACGGTTGCGAGGCATTGGGCTAAAACCGTTTTGCCACTCTATAGCCCCAACTAAAGCCCCACTTGTTGCCACCTTTTTTACTTCATCAAAAGTGTCCAGCCTTATATTGTCGTTGGCAGTATTGGCATTATGGCACCCTACACATTCTTTGTCCATGATAATGCGTACCACCTCGTTGTAAGTAAACTTTGCCGTATCGCAATTAAAAGGCACCCCACCACAGCCTGTAGTATTTTGTGCTCCTTGCAATACCCAGTTTTGGATCAACTCTACCTGAAGCGGGTCAAGGCTTACCCCCTGGTGACTCCCCACCTTTACCGCATTATACAAAGCACTCTGATCAAGATTGTTAGGGCTTACCTGCGCTCTTATGGTCGCATAATCCTCAGTTACCACCCCATTGGCAGCGGTGCCTGCATCATGGCACCCCGACTTGGCACAATTAAACCTAAGTAAAGGCAACAAGTCGGCTTCAAAACATATCGTGTCGCTGGTGGTAGGCGTAGTGGGACTGGTAGGTTCCGGGCTACGCTGGTTGCCACAGTAAGTAAGCACCCAGGCAAATTGACAAATACTCAAAAGTAATAAAAATCTTTTCATAAGGGTTTGCAAATAAGTAGTTGAAAGCCCCAATAGGGGCAAGCTTTAAGCGACAAGTCCTTAGGTACCAATGAACATCGGTGCTATTGGGAGTACGACGTTTTTCAGTTGTGGGGACACAAACTGAAGCGATCGCACCAAACTTTAGCCAAAATGAATAGCATGTAGAAGACGCTGGCTCTACATTACAAGTCTTTATACTCAGTATATTCGCTAAACTTTTCGTAGTCAAATTTGCTCACTGCTATTTTTCTTATGTGGTTCGACTCATAGGTAAACTGTCCAGGCAATTGTTTTTTGGCAATTTTTTGCATAAATACTGCCACCGTTTTAACTTTGATACTTTTGTATTTGGCTGGAATAAACGAGTTAAACGCAGCACTGAATACACGCCCCAGGTCTTCCAAGATGCGTACCTCGTTACGGTCGCCCACCAAGAGTGAAGGGCGCAAAATATGGATTGATTTGAAAGGCAGTTTTTTAACCGCATCTTCTATGCGTGCTTTTACCCTTGAATAATGGTAGCGGCTGTCGGCACTAGCACCAATGCTTGATATAATTAAAAACTGGGCAACATTTGCCTTGGCAGCAAGCTGAGCAAACGCATGACAATAGGTGAAATCAACTTTAGTAAGTCCCTCCTTCCCCATTTTTTTGGTGGTAGTACCCAAGCAACAAAATGCTTCGGTGGCACCCACAAAAAAATCCTGATAATTGTCTAGTTGATCAAAGTCCACCAACAACTCCTCTATTTTTGCGTGGTCTATGCCAATACTTTTTCTACCAATTATTTTTACTTGCTGGTAATCGTCGTCTTGTAGCAACAACTTCACTAACTCGCTGCCCACCAGACCAGTAGCCCCGGCAACAATGGCTATTTTATTCATAAAATAAAAAGTTTAAATATGATGCTGTTTGAAAGTAACACGCCCTGAATAAAACGCAGGAACACTTGGTTTAACATTTACAAGGCAGATTATGTTCTATAGCTGTCACTTAATTCAACAAACGGGCTTCAAACATTTGCACAAACAAGTTTACCATTGTTTTTTGCAAAGGGTTGGCAGTATTTAGGGTAAGGTGGTTGGGCAACATTTTGGCTATTTGATGGCGTGACTGCCTCAACATTTCGAAATGCTCTATGCGTGCATCCGACACATTTGGTTCATTTTCGCGGGCGCGTAAACGCTGTTTAATTTCTTCATCAGGGGCAATTGCTTCAATAAATACCACCCTTAAAGGCTGTGCCTCACGAACCTTTTTTAACAACCTCTCTAACTTAGTAATATCCCGAAATGTGGCATCTAATATAGATGTTCCCTCCTGAAAAGCACAATTGATCCCCTCCTCTATCAATGTTTCGTATACTTTCTCAGTCATTTCTGTAGAGTATACCCTTTGCAAATCTTCGCTGCGGGTACGCTCATAAGTAGGAATACCCGCCATTTTTTTCCTGATCAAATCAGAGTTAAAATGTTGGATATTCATGTGTTTGGCTATTTTTTGCGCCAAGGTAGTTTTGCCAGTAGCCACTCCACCATATACCACTACCAGGGTAGCTTCTGAACCTATAAGCGCATACTTTAGCGCCAGCTTAAAATACTTTCGGGCACGCTCGGCACATTTATGGCGTTTTTTGGCGGGCACCTCCAGAGTGGTAGATGTAAAGCTCTCTACTTTGCCCTTGACAAACGCCCGAAACGACTTATAAAAATCAAATAAATCCTGATACTCCCCAGTCTCTAACTGATTGGTTACCTGATTTACAAAATAATTAGACAAATTAAACTTACGCCTAAAATCAAGCTCCATGCTCAAAAAAGCAATGTCGTTTAATACATCAATGCAACGATAACGCTCGTTGAACTCAATACAATCATAAATATTTACCTGCTGATTTTCTACATGAATATGGTCACACTTAAGGTCTCCGTGACACTCCAGTATTTTGCCCTCTGCCACTCGTTGGTGAAACCACTGCTTGTTATTTTCTAAAAAATAATATTGATAAGCCCGCAACACCCTAAACTCGATAGTCTGAATGGTGTTATTCACAAAAGGGGTGATTTGCTCAAAATTTTCGTCTATAATCTCACGCAAAAACTCAGTACGCCCCCATTTACTCTTGTGTGCATCTACGGGTATATGCTGATAAAACCGGGCAAGTTTATTGGCAATCAAGTTAATATTTTGCCAATCAAAAGTATTCTTTTTGAGCAGTTCATCTAAAAAAAACTCATGCGGCAAGCGCTT
Organism: Microscilla marina ATCC 23134; assembly: GCF_000169175.1. Taxonomy (NCBI): domain Bacteria; kingdom Pseudomonadati; phylum Bacteroidota; class Cytophagia; order Cytophagales; family Microscillaceae; genus Microscilla; species Microscilla marina. The sequence continues at coordinate 130,283 of NZ_AAWS01000008.1, read as the reverse complement.
CATTTTCAACGCATACTCTACCACCACATCAGTAGATTGTTCACTCGTAAAGCTCAAAGTTCCGTTGTCAAGGCGGTAAATAGGCACCAAATCTAGGTATAGGTCAGTTGTAAGGCGTGAGTTGAGTCTTACCTCTTCTTCAAGGTAATATTTGCGATCTTCCAACTTCATAAAGTTTAAAAAACCAAAGTCAACCGCTTTTTTCACCTTGTACACCACCTCGTCTAACAGAGACACTATAGAGATGTGGGTTTGTACAACACTTACTTTTTGGGGCCTTTCGGCAAATACTTGTGGAGTAGATAAAAACTGGAGAATTTCATCAGTAAGCATTGAGGCTGTCTCTGTCATACAATAATAGTAATCTATTTTTTTTCAGTGAATAGTTTTTTGTCAACAGTCCATAGTTGGTCGTCCAAAACCTATAACTTCTCTTCGCCTGTGTAACAGCGGTTATACATTTATTAGTGAGAGGCCTGAGAAACTTCTCACATTTGCAAGTTCGCTAGTTAGTAGCAACAACAAGGTTCTAGGTACACCTTCTGTGTTGAGCTCATCACAGCAAGCTGCTGTAGATTCGGTTCATAAGCAACTAACAATTCATAGTATGCTTATTTTTCAACTATTTAACCCAAGTTGCAGCATATAAACTGTAAAAGCTTAACTTCCAACTATTTATATATTTCAGGCACGCACAAACTGGCACTTGAAGCTTGTCGCTTGTACCTCGCAACTTCAATTATTTATGAATTCACTAGCTAACAGTTCACATGTTCTTTGGGCTTATAAATAAGCCAAAGGTAGCATGATTTATTTTTTAAGGGCATCCCACCATACCTCTACCGGATGCAAGGCACGACGCTGGGTGCCGTCTTTGATCTGATGACGACAACTTGTACCAGCGGCTACAATTATTACCTCCTGGGGTTGTTGGCGCACCGTTGGAAACAACACCAACTCGCCAATCTGCATTGACACTTTGTAATGCTCTTGCTCATAACCAAACGAACCTGCCATACCACAACACCCCGAACGAATCAGGTGCACCTCATAATTTTTGGGCAAAGAAAGCATTTTTTTGGATGGGGTAAGTGATGATAAAGCTTTTTGCTGGCAATGTCCATGCAATTTCAGTATTTTTTTATCTTCTGTAAAACTATTTGCCGTAATATTTCCCCGATCTATTTCTCTGGCAAGAAATTCTTCCATTGTCAACGCATTTCTCGCCAGTTCTCGAGCTTTCTCTTGTGTATTGCCCCTCACCAAGTCAATGTACTCGTCCCTAAAAGTCAAAATAGCCGAAGGTTCTACCCCCAACAAAGGAGTTTCATCACTTACCACCCCTTGTAACAAGGCAATATTTTTTTCGGCAATGGTTTTGGCCTTTCTAAGCAAACCTTTTGACAAATAAGTACGGCTACTCTCAAGGTGTTCAGGAATAATAACCTCATACCCCAGCTTGGCAAGCAGTTTTACCGTTACTATGCCCACATCGGTATCGTTAAAATCAGTAAACTCATCACAAAACAACCACACTTTTTTGGTGGCACCCTTGGGTGCTATAGAAGCATAATGCTTCTTATACCACTTGCGCAACGTAGTTTTGTGTAGTTTAGGGATGCTTCGCTCGGCAGCAAAGCCTGACATTTTTTTGCTCAACTTACCCGTTAAAGGATTTGTAAACGCCCAATTATACGCCCAGGGTACTTTAGCCGCCAGCTTGTTCAGGCGAGTAAAATTAGCAATGAGCTTGGTTCTAAACGGCACCCCATTGGCATCATAGTACTGTTGCAAAAACTCCGCTTTCATCTTTGCCATATCCACATTTGAGGGGCACTCCGACTTACACCCCTTGCACGACAAGCACAAGTCCATCACCTCTTTGATTTCTTCGTGGTCAAAACGATTTGGTTTGTCCGAACGGGTCAGGTATTCGCGCAAAATATTGGCACGGGCGCGGGTGGTATCTTTTTCGCTACGGGTAGCCATGTAGCTTGGGCACATAGTTCCTCCACTTATTTCAGTTTTACGGCAATCGCCCGACCCATTGCACATTTCGGCTCCCCGCAATATGCCCTGAGTACCGCTAAAATCCAACACAGTGTCAAATGCTGGCGTATCTTGCCCGGCATCATAGCGCAGAAAGGTATCCATCGGAGGGGTTTCTACAATTTTGTTGGGGTTAAAAATATGCTCAGGGTCAAATATTTGCTTGACCTCCTTCATCAACTCATACCCCTTTTTGCCTACCATTTGCTCGATAAACTCTCCCCGCAAACGGCCATCGCCATGTTCGCCGCTCAGCGAGCCCTGGTATTTTTTCACCAACCTGGCTATTTCTTCAGCTATCAGCCTAAATTCTTTTTGTCCCTGCTCAGTTTTTAGGTTAATGATGGGGCGCAGGTGCAGCTCTCCCGAACCAGCGTGGGCATAGTGCACCGCCGACATATTATTCTGGCTCAGAATTTCATTAAAATCTTGAATATAAGCAGGCAAATCTTCTATAGTCACTGCGGTGTCTTCTATCACAGGGGCGGGCTTGGCATCACCCACAATGTTTGAGAGCAACCCCAGCCCAGCTTTACGCAAATTCCAAACCTTGCGGGTATCGTCGCCATACACCACCGGAAAGTGATAGCCCAATCCCTCTTGTTCCATGGCTTGTTGCATACGTTGCGCTACTTCGGCTATTGCTTCGCGGGTATCTTTATTAAACTCTACAATAAGAATAGCCTCTGGGTCGCCTTTTACAAAAAACCGGTTTTGACGATGCTCTATGTTGGCTTTAGTACATTCGAGGATGTAATGATCCATCAATTCACTTGCCGAAGGACCATATTGTAGCGCAATGATATTGGCTTTGAGGGCATCATCTATAGTATTGAAGTGCGCACACACCAATCCAGTTTCTTTGGGGGGTAAAGGGTCTACATGAAGCTTTATTTCGGTCATAAACATGAGGGTGCCTTCAGAGCCACACAACAGTTTACAAAAGTTAAACGGTTCGCCCGCCGGGGTAAAGGGCTCAAGGTCGAGCAACATATCCAAGGCATAACCAGTATTGCGCCGGGGAATGGCTCGCTTAGGAAAATGCTCTCTTATTTCTTTTTGGTGAGCTTCATTGGTAAGCAATTGATCAATTTGGCGATAAACCTTACCTTCGAAAGTATTTGTCTCACTTTCGGCTATTTTTTGTTGGTACTGTTGGGCGTTCAAAGCATTAAAAACCACTTCTGACCCATCAGCAAGCAAGCCTTTGATTTCTAAGGTATGTTCGCGGGTGCTGCCATACACCACCGAATGCGTTCCGCAGGAGTTATTACCCACCATGCCCCCTATCATGGCTCGATTAGCTGTAGAGGTTTCGGGACCAAAAAACAAGCCGTAAGGCTCCAGTACATGGTTCAGGTCATCACGTATCACCCCAGGCTGCACCCTTACCCACCTTTCTTCTGCGTTGATCTCCAGTACCTGGGTCATGTGCTGCGACACATCTACTACTATGCCATTGCCTACCACTTGCCCAGCCAGAGAGGTGCCTGCTGCCCTCGGAATCAGACTCAACTTTTGTTGTCGGGCAAAACTGATCAGGTACTTGATGTCTTTGCTGGAGCGGGGTACTGCCACAGCAGCAGGCATTTCACGGTAAGCCGAAGCATCGGTCGCATACAAAGTACGCATGACATCGTCGGTATGTAGCTCACCATCTAATACTTTTGCCAACGGCTGCCACTGAACAGGCAAAGGGGTGTTTGTATTGTTCATGTATAACGCTAGTATCGTTCAACTTAAGGGTAATGACTTACAAATATACAATTCAAGTGTGTATTTTCATTTTTTGCCTGCCAAATATGTATATTTATACAATTCTTACATTAGTCAGTCGGCTACTTATCAACTTATTTTGTAACTTAGGGTTATCATTATATTGAAATCAACCACTTAATACTCTACATATCATTTATCACGGTCCTATGAACTTTAATTTTGAAGATTTAGCCACACACTATTTGCACAATGAGCAACTGATAAAATATGACCAAATCATTCAACTGCTCAACAACGAAGAAAAGTTTACCCGCAAATCTCTCCAAAAATCCTACAAAATATTTGTAAAAGCCCTTCAAAACCTCCAAAACTACCTTGAAAATACACAAGAGTATTATACATCGGGCAACAACTGCCGAGGAGGATACTGGGAAATTACTTACGATATATTTGCTACACTTAATCGGGAGTGTCCCAATGAAATGAAGATTATTTATTCGGCAAGATCAGAAGAATTCAGCAAAAATCACGTGCGCATCTATTGGGAAGGAACTCAAACTTTGCCTGAAAGTTTAATTGTTGAATTTAAGAATTGGGCATAAAATTATAATAATGCTTTAAATAGGTCTATGTACTTTTTTTTGAAAAAACTCACTTTTTATTAGATTTTTCTTATCTTTAACTTACTTTATCACATATTTTTTATCCTTAATTTTCACACAATCAGTTATTATGCACTTCAATTTGTCCAATTTGTTTTTTACCCCAAACTCTTTTTACTCTTTCCTTTATTCTTCTTCTTCCCAGGCTTGTTTTTGTCTATATAAGACTTAAACCTTTCATAGTCTGTATATTCTTGCTTGTTGAGTTTTAGCTTACCATTATCAAACTCCAGCAGAAGTTCTTTATACTCATCATTGAATGTTTTTATTTTTTCTTCATTGACTAACTTAAGGTTGATCAGCTCATAGGTTTTAGTGCGAAAGAGGTAAGGTTGTTTTACAAATAGTTTACCTTTGCCTACCGTAATCACCTTGTAGGTCATAAACATACGTAAGTTTATGATCAGCCCCAATACAGTGAGCAACACAATGACTACATAAATAAAAGTAGTTTTGGCGGCTACCGAAAACAACAATAAACTGGCAGCATAACATATCACGGCAAACAAACCGAGCGATACAATGGCTTTTCCTTTAGGTTTACATTCAATCATACCATTATTAAATTTATTCGGGCTGCAAACCATCACTTCTGGAATAATGGGTTTGCCCATCAACATTGAATTAGGCGCAAATATATACAAACGATATAGTAATCAGCCCATTAGCCCTATTTTTTTAGCACAGTATAGTTTTATGTAATCATTGGCAAGTCTACAAAATACACATTAAGCTATATCACTGCTTAGCTTAAACCCCATTACCAGCATGTCATCGGTCTGGCTTCTCCTGCCTATCCAGGCATCCATTGTATCAGTTACAAACTGTTTTTGCTCCGCCATAGGCTTCAGGTGAATCTGTTTGAAAAGTGACTTTAGTTGACTTACCATAAACTTTTTGTCTGCTTCGCCCCCAAACTGGTCTTGGTAGCCATCCGAAAAAATATAAAAAGTAGAGGGTTGATCTATAGCAATATGGTGGGTAACAAAAGGGGGAAGGTTGTGTGCCCAGGAACCTATGCTTCTAATGCTGCCTCTGATCTTTTGCACTTCGTTGTTTTTGATATAAATCAAAGGGTTTTTGGCTCCTGCAAACGATACGCGTTGCTTTTGCTTATCAATTACACACAAGGCCACGTCCATGCCATCGCGGTTTTCAACCTCTTCGTGCTGCAGACTTTCACTCATAACCTTGTCTAGTTGTTCCAGAATATCGGCAGGGTCATCAGTATCAGATGTTTTCACTACTTCTTTTAGCAAATTACTCCCCAACATTGTCAATAAGGCTCCTGGCACTCCATGTCCAGTACAATCGGCAGCTACCAAAAACACCTTGCCTTGCTTTTCGTGCACCCAATAAAAATCTCCGCTTACTACATCCTTGGCCTTGTAATACACAAAAGATTCTATGACGTGTTTGCGCATGGTTGCTTCTGAAGGCAAAATGCTTTCCTGAATCATTTTGGCATACTGAAGACTATCGAGCATGTTTTTTCGCTTATCAGCAATTATTTTATTTTGCTGAATAATCTGTTGGTTGATCTCCTGAGTACGGGCTTTTTCCCACTCCAGCTTTTTCTCTTTTTCGTTTACCTTCCGGGTAAGCTCTTTGGCAATCTTATCGCCTTGCAACAATAAGTCTCGCTCCAGCTCTTTTCTTCGCGAAATGTCTTGCACCATTGCCACCACTACTGGTTTTGTTCTATAGGAGGTAATAATCAGGCGGAGGTTGGAAGCATACAGCGATTGGTCTTGCCGACGCAACTGGACTTCAAACTGAATGAATTCTTTGTTAGATTGGCTCAAAACCTTGATAATTTCTACTAAGGCGTCTTGGTTAAACTGGGGCAGAAGTTCATCAAAGCGTTTCCCCTTGAGTCCCTTCAAACTAAACTCAATGTTTGTTAACGCACTTTTATTGGCATATAACACCTCCAAACTGTGCATATCAAAAATAAACACTTCTTGCATGGCATCATTCAATACCTCAAACGACAACTCGGTGTGTTGGTGTTTTTTGTTGATGATGCTGTACCCAAGCAATTGTACCAAAATAGAGTCACTTTGGTGAGGCACTGCTATTTTGGTAAAATGAAACTTATATTTCACTCTGCCTCCATAGTCGCTTGCCAACCTCAGCAAAGTAATCTGGCTATTGTGTTCGGTTTGCATCAGTTTGTTGATGACCAACTGCAAGTGTTTATGATCTGCTTCGTCTGCCAAATGCTTAAAAAAACTGGGCAGTATTTCGGGCTTGCTTGAATAGTCCAATAATTGAAAAAAAGCTTTGTTGGCATCCAAAACCTGCCCTTGCTGATCGAGTAAGGCGAGGGCTTGTTGGGTATTGTCCAAAATATTTTGATGCCGGTCTTTGGTTTGCTGCATCTCATGTAGGCTCGCCTTCAAACTGGTTTTATCACGATACATCTTCAGAGACAAAGCTACAGAATCTTGCAAATCGGCTATCAATGCGCGTTGTTGTTCGGTCAACGCTTCGAGCAAATACACTTCCACCACCCCCAGAACCTCATTCTGATAGGTAAAAGGGTGTATTAACAAAGTTTTGGGCACTAGCTGAATATGTGCAGCGGCTTGTAACACTGGAGGATTTGCAAGCAATGGCACTTCATAAGGTTCTTTAGTTTTAACCACCTGCTGCAATAATGCATTTTGACTGCTTGCCAAGGTCTGACGTGAACGGGCACTAATAGCAAAACCGCTGACATACTCTAAGTGATTGGTATTGTTATCTGTCACTATGTACATAGCAGCTTGCACTCCTTGTATTCTGGGTACCAGTTTAGCCATCCAACCATCTGCCCAGGCTTCCACTGTTTGCCCTGGCTTACGAGTAAGCAAACCTTTTATTTCTGTAAGATGCTGTGCAAGTTTTTCTTTTGCTTCCTGGGCTTTTTTAAATAGCCGCAGTTGTTTTAATTCTTCCCTTAAAGCCTCAATATCCTGGTCTGAGTATTCATTTTTACCCCCATTGTTTCTATTTACTTTCATAGTGGTGTTTAAAAAAGCACGATTCTTCATCACTACTATTTTATTCGTTATGTGGTATTTGTTTCATCAATTTTTCTCTGGCTTCCATTTCTTCGGTAATATCAAACCTAATGGCAATATAACGCACCGGATTTCCGTTTTTATCCAGCACCGGGGCAATAGTCGCATCTACCCAGTATGTACTGCCATCTCTTGCCTGGTTTTTATATTTTGCATTGAATACTTTGCCACGTTGAATGGTTGCCCACATGTTTCTGAACATATCTTGGGGGGTATCGGGGTGGCGTACAATGTTATGGGGTTTGCCCACTAGTTCTTCCAAAGAGTATTGCGCGACTTTGCAAAATTTTTCATTAGCATAAGTAATCGTTCCATACAAATCTGCTTCTGACACTAAAGCCGCTTTATTTAGTAAATTGTCGCGTGCCTCAAGCGCTGCTTTTACCTCTTGATTTTCCTCCATTTGCCCTTCAAGATTAGCTTGTATGGCCTGCAGCTCTTCCATATTTTGTCGTAACTCTTCTTCTGAGTTTACCAAGTCAGACTGCTGTTGTTGCGACTGTTCAAGCAAGTGCTGCACTTTATTGCGTCGCTCCATCTCTTCGGTAATATCAAAACGAATCGCAATATATTTAATCAGATTGCCTTGAGCATCCAGCACTGGAGCTATAGTAGCGTCTACCCAATACTCATCGTTGTCTTTTGTTCGATTTTTGTACTTGGCGTGAAACACCCTCCCATCTTTAATGGTTGCCCACATTTCTTTGAAAACTTCTTTGGGTGTATCAGGATGGCGGATAATATTATGGGGTTTACCCAATAACTCGTCAAGGGTATACCCAGATATTTCACAAAATTTCTCGTTGGCGTAGGTAATCGTGCCGTATAAGTCTGCTTCAGACATCAGGGCTGCTTTATTGAGTAGGTTTACCCTTGCCTCTAGTTCTGCTTTTACCCGTTCGGTGGCACGCATTTGTTGCTCAAGGTTGGTTTGTACAGCAGTGAGTTCTTCCATGTTTTGCCTCAGCTCTTCTTCTGAAGTTACCAGGTCAGACTGTTGCTGTTGAGACTGCTCCAGCAAGTGTTGCACCTCTGCCCTTTTCTCCATTTCATCAGTGATATCAAACCTAATGGCAAGAAAACGCACCGGCACGCCTTCATCGTTGAGCACTGGAGCCACACTGGCATCTACCCAATAAGTGGTACCATCTTTTGCCTGATTTTTAAACTTCCCTTTAAATATTTTTCCACTTTGAATAGTATCCCACATTTTTCTGAACACCGCTGGCGATACCTCAGGGTGGCGCACAATATTATGAGGACTACCCAACAGCTCCTCGATACTGTATTTAGATACTTTAGAAAATTTTTCGTTGGCGTAAGTAATGGTTCCGTTGAGGTCGGTTTCTGACACTAAAGCAATTTTGTTCAATAACTGGTCACGTACCAGCAATTCTTGCTTCATGGCGTTGGTTTCCTGTACTTGCTTTTCGAGGTGCTCCTGGGTAGCAGTCATTTCTTCCATGTTCTGGCGTAGCTCCTCTTCTTGAGCTGCCAAATGAGTGGCCTGCTCTTGCGATACTTCTAACAAATGTTTGGTTCTGATGTTGCTCTGAATACTCCCCAACATAGACGCTATATTTTTGCTCAATCGCTCAGAAAGTAATATAAATTTGTCGGGAAGGTCTTCAACAAATACCAGTTCGATGGCTCCATAAGCCTCTTCGTTAAAAATTAGGGGAACAATAAGCAAAGCCACGGCAGGCACTTGCCCCAGCGATGAATCAACGGTAATGCTGACAGGGGGCAAATTGTTCATGTAAAGGGTTTCCTGGGTTTTTACGGCTTGCCCTACCAAACCTTCCCCCCAATAAAATTCTTTTTTGGGCAAATGTTCTGGCCTACAGGCATAACCTCCTGTAGCCACAAGCAACTCTTTGTCAATATTAGCAGTAAAAAAAGTACCGCGTAAAGCCTGAGTGATTTTAGCAAAATGATACAATACTGCATCAGCAAAATCTTCTATAGATTTGTCATAGCTACCCCGTAGTATCTCGTCAAATGACTGAAGGGTAGCATCTAGCCATAGTCTGTCTTGTAATGTTTGATCTTCTGTTTTTGCAAAGGTGTTTTTCAAATGATTGGTGTTCTCAATATTTTTCATAAATTCATTCTTATAGTCAACAAGCTTTCCCCCTCTAAAATAGTCCCAAACTACCATTAAAACAGAGGAATTTTCTTTTAATAAAAAAATCAGGCGATTTTACTTTTACCAGATTAGGTATACTTACTCAGTGTGTGTAATCAATACAGTGCTTATCAGAACATTAGACGCTGTAATATATTGTTTTGCAAGGGTGGCAAAACGTTGGCAAAGCATACACTTGCAGCGACTGATATATTTAGCTAATATATTGGTTATCAGCATATCAAAGGGTTTTGCTTCAAGTACAAAGTTAAAGGACACGTTTTTTTATTTATACAAGCAAGCACAAACAAAATGCCTGAAATAGTGCTTCAGGCAAAAGTTTCATTATTCAACGCATTAATCAAGCATGCTTCACTGACCAAACTCTAGCATAAGTCGCTCCCGAAACTTCTTGTTTTGTGTGGCAAACTCCACCATAAAGGCTTTCAAATCTTCTTTCGACAAACCCGCCAACATTCCATTTACCTCATTGCTCAGCTCAATAAAATCTTCTTCGGTTTGCAAGCGATCTTCTTTGATATGATACAACACAGCCACTACATGCTTGCAGACTTCACCCAAGCAACCATCAGAGCAATCACACTTGAAATGCTCTACATAACCATTACCAATTTTTATCTCTACATCATAAGACTGTGAACCTTTTACTTTGGCTGTCCACTCTCTAAACTCTTTTAGGCGAATATTTGTAATGTGTCCGTAAGCATAATAACGATGTCCACTAGAGGCTACTTTGGTGTCTATTACTTGTTCAAAATTTGGGAATGGTAACATATTTTTGTCTTTTGTGTATGGTGCTAATTCCTTTATAAATACAGTGTTATGTACGAAAATACGTGATTATGTTTCTATTCCAAATAGATTTACCAAATTTTGCTTTACTATGGCTTTTAGTTGAGTCATTTCCAGTGGCTTTCCAAGCTCTTTTTCTATAGAAGTAACCCCTTTATCAACGAAGCCACAAGGGTGTATAAATCCAAAAAAATCAAGGTTAGTATTTACATTCAAGGCAAAACCATGCATAGTAATGCCTCGGCTGGCGCGCACTCCCAACGCACATATTTTCCTGCTTTGTTCCACCCATATTCCGGGGGCGCCCTCTAGCCGGGCAGCAGCTATGCCAAAATACTGCAATGATTGAATAATAGCCTCCTCGATTAAGTGCACATATTGCCTAATGCCCAAGCCAAGGCGCTCAAGGTCTAATATAGGGTAACCCACCAACTGCCCTGGTCCATGATAGGTAATGTCTCCTCCCCGATCTATCTGGTAAAAAGCAGCGCCTTTGCTTTGTAGCTGAGCTTTTGACACCAATAGGTTTTCGGGCTTGCCGCTTTTTCCTAATGTATATACATGAGGGTGCTCACAAAACAACAGGTAGTTATCCGGTGATACTAAGCTTTGTTTAGGGTGATCTTTGGCATTTTTTTTATATGTCACCAACTGTTCAAATACCGTTTTCTGATAGTCCCAGGCCTCTTTATAATCTATAAGCCCTAAATCTTGAAAAACAATGGTAGGTGATGTAGCAGTTTTTTTATCCATGGGTTAAAATTCAAAAGTCAAAAAAAGCGAGAGATTTGCATCCCTCGCCTTGTGATATATGGTTTAAGTAATAGTAAACCATTGATAATAAGTCAATTACCCCCCTTAAATTAGGCGTAATTTTAGTGCACATGTTTTTCAGCGTGGTATGAGCTTCGCACCATTGGTCCGCTCTCTACATGCCTGAAACCCTTCTCAAGTCCTGCCACACGGTAACGTTCAAATACTTCGGGCTTAATGTATTCATATACTTTGCGGTGGTCTTTGGTAGGTTGCAAATACTGCCCAATGGTAAGTACTTCTACCCCGTTGGCGCGCAAATCGTCCATTGTTTCCAGTACTTCTTCTTCGGTTTCACCCAGGCCTACCATCACCCCCGACTTGGCACGAATGCCTGCCTCTGCTACAAACTTAAGTACCGAAAGGCTTCGGTCGTAGTTAGAGTTGCGGCGTACTTCGCGGGTAAGACGGCGAACAGTTTCCATGTTGTGCGAAATCACTTCGGGTTTTGCGTCTATTACTAATTGAATGTTTTCGGGCTTGCCCTTAAAATCAGGAATCAATACCTCCATGGTGGTTTCCGGGTTGAGTTTTTTGATCGCCTGAATGGTCGCTTGCCATACCGAAGCCCCCCCGTCTTTCAAATCATCACGGTCTACCGATGTAATCACTGCGTGCTTAAGCCCCATCAACTGCACCGATTTTGCTACCCGCATGGGTTCTTTCCAGTCTACTGTATCAGGTCGTCCGGTTTTTACCGAACAAAAAGTACACGCACGGGTACATACATCACCCAAAATCATTAGTGTAGCAGTACCACTCCCCCAACATTCGCCAATATTAGGGCACTTACCGCTGCGACATATTGTATGCAAACCATGATCTTCTACAATTTTGTCTACTTTTAAATACTCTTTGCCTGTAGGTATTTGAAGTTTCAACCATTTGGGTTTACCCAATTTGGTTTGCTTGTCCTTAATGGGTGCTTTTAAGGTCGTTTTATTTTGGGTTTCTTTCATATCTTCTCATCTATTAGTGTCAGGCATTGGTTCAACAACCGCATCGTTTTTCAATGCCCTGTTTGTGTTTTTAATACTTATAAATACATTTAAACATTGTGTAAGTGATCTTTCATAAATAATTTGAGCCATTAAAGTGTATCTATTGCCCTCATTCTTCTCAAAAAAAAAGCCTCATACCTTTGGCTATGCACCGTTTTTTTTGAATTGTCTGAGAACAATATATTTTCTTAAATTGGCACATCTTATTTTTTCCAGATCACTAATGGGCTGAAAAATAATTTTTAACTCCAATGACAAAATTTAAACATACTATTGTTACTGTAAAGGAATGGCATTATTGCCAAACTAACAACCATTTGCAGGTTCTGGTTTTACAAATATAAAAAAATATTCCAAATAAAATTTGGCAAGTGCCCGTAGGCTAAATTCAGGCAAAAACTGGTCAAAGGTTCATTAAAAACCTGAGCGTTTTTTATTGACAGAAAAACTAAAGATATCGGGGCGGTAATAATGCCCTGAGGTGTCCAAAGTCATTTTTTCGTAATACATTTCCTGCAAGTCTATTTCGGCAGTCACGATCTCCTCTTTGTCGAACACAGGCGGAACAATGTACCTGCCATCGGGAGCTATGATACAGCTTCCTCCCCGCAAAATATATTGTTCAGGGTTGGCCGCAAGGTTTTCGGGCAAGGTAAGCTCTTCGGGCAAATCTTTAGCTTTGAGCATTTGTCCGGCTGCCAATACAAAACAACGCCCCTCAAAGGCATATTGTCGGCTTGCCACCTGATGCATTTCATGTACGTTGGGCCACATTGCCACATGAATTTGCTCGGCGTCGTTGTGCAATGCCTGACGATTGAGCGGCATCCAATGCTCCCAACAAATTAAGCCTCCTACCTTGCCTACTTTGGTATCTTCGGCTTTGAGCCCGGCAGCATCACCGTGGGCATGCACTAGCTTTTCGGTAAAGGTAGGCACTAGTTTGCGGTGGTGGTTTACAATGGCTCCGTTGGCATCTATCAACACCAGGCTGTTGTACACCGATCCAACCCCTAAACCTTTTTCTACACGCTCGTTCATTCCAAGACTCAGCACTAGCTGATGCTTTTTTGCCAGCGCACAAATATGCTCCATCTCTGCCCCGTCGATCAATACACTATTTTCGCGAAAGCGGGCATATAGTTTTTTGGTAGGTAAATGATCCCAAAGGGCTGCTTCGGGTACATAATCAAACCATACCGGATAGCCAGAAAGCCATCCTTCGCCTACTACTACCATCTGAAGGTCTTGCCGGGCAGCTTGCTCTAGTAATGTGGTGAGTTTTTCTACACTTGCTGCCAGGTTTTGATGCACCGAGCTGTGCTGAATAATGCCTACTTTTATTTTCATTCTATAAATATGTTGGTTAATCACTGACCTTTCGCAGGTCAAAAATTTGTTCTCTGTGAAAAAATACCACTCAGCAAAATATGCTCATAAAAAGCAATGATTCGAGTATCTGTGAGCCATTACTTTTTTCTACAGGTAAAAAAGTAATCAAAAAACCCGCAGCTGTAGTTTGTTTCGCCTAAATCTGTTGCACTACGCCGAAACAGCTCAAACTCGCTTCGCTCAAACAGTGATCTGTTTTTACGGCTTCGTTTCACAGATTCTTAACGGCAACAAACTAAGGCTGAATCCAGCTGACGCAACCTTAGTCCTAAACTGTATTTTTTTGCTTAAAAACAAAAATACGTACTGCGAAAGGTCAGTTAATCAATGTGTTTTTAGTCCCCAGTGTGTTATAACAAGCTTATCCCAAACGTTTTGGCGTGGCTAAAGAATCCATATTTTATTTAGTTAACAATGAAATAACCTTGAGAATAGTTCTTGGCTTCTAATCAACAAACCCACAAACTACTCACCTTCAGTATTTTACAGGTTTACTGATTGTCTGTGAAGGGTTTGTATAATGGAGGTTATGTGGGCATCTAAGGACTTGTCGCTTGAAGCTTGCACCTTTACGCCAAAGATGGAAAAAAAGTAAAAACAAAAACATTTAACCTCCTTTTTGTCACAATTTGCCAGGTTATTGATAAACTATAAAAATCCAACTACTTTTTTTTTGCGTAGGTGTCATTGTTCCGCTAAGGGAAAAGTTACAGCTCCACCAAAATTAATAAGCACCTACTCTTCAGTAATGTAGAGTATATAAAGAAATACAAACCCTGACAGGGTATATAGATACCCTCATTGTCAAATAAACATTTACCATTTATTTTATGAGTAATACATCCAATTTACAATCGCAAAATATCCAATGGAAACAAGTGTGGAGTCTGATCGCCCTCAACCTGGCAATTGTCATTAGTTGGGTCGCCTACAACAAGTACCAACCAGAACTACTTACTCAGTTTAGGTTTAGCCAGTACGTATTTGAACTCGCCATTGTACAAGGACTTATTTTGTTTGTAACCCCACCTATTGCTGGTTGGTTTGCTGACAAAGCACGCCTCAAAGACAGTCGCCCCATACCAGTGGTAGGCATAGGAATCAACTTTGTCTCTATGGTTTTTATGGTAGTAGCAGTTACTGTATGGGCCAACCCTGGTGGTATTATACGTATGCTTTTCCCACTTATGATTGTACTATGGTTGGTGTTTATGAACGTGTTTCATAGCCCGGCTATATCTACCCTGGATATGTTTGTGCCTAGGGAAAAACTGCCCCAGATTATGGCTATTTTTGCGGTAATCACTGACATGGCGGCCTCTATTGAGCCTTCTATCATAGACCTGATTACTTTTTTTGGTGCTCCTCTTACCTTTGCCGCAGGTGGTTTAATGGTGTTTGGTGCTGGTTTATGGCTGCAACGTACGGTGCGGAGCTTTAAACCTCTCACTGGTAACGATCAAAATACTGATAAGCCTCAAACTCCATCGCGTTTTGGAGTAGTGTTATTATTAGGTTTGTTTATGGGGCTCGCCACCATGTACTTCTTTGAGCTTTTTCCTAATTTAACCGCCGCAAAGTTACCTTTCTTAAAGTCTACTGGTTTTAAAAGCTCTTATTTTACTTCTATTTTAATTGCCTTTTCTGCCTTACTTTGTTATCCATTGAGCTTATGGGCACAACGTTTTTCGGTGGTCAAAGCTGCTTGGATTGGTGTAGTAGGTTGTGCAGTCATGCTACTAGGCATATCAGTATTTTCGGGTACCCCAGCACTGGTTTGTTTTATCTTGTATCCTGTTTTTTATGCCCTTATGTCAGTTACATTTCTTCCATTGGCTTTTGTCAACCTTTCGTCTCGCCAAAAAGTACTGGGCATTGGATTGTTTTTTAGTGGGGTACAATTGGCAAGTAGCGTAGTAGAAGCATTACAAGCGGGTAAATTTATATAGATTATCCCTGTTATAAACTTGTTGAAACAGGTTTATTTTCCTATTTTTCCTTATACTTAATTACAAACTAATCAATTAGCTGAAAGTAGTGTTTTTCGAGCTTGATCTAAATTTTTGCGGTCACAAATACAATACAATTAGCATATGATGCGCGAGTGAGCACTACTTACTAACACACACTTTTGAAGCTAAAGAGGTATTATAAGGTTATGTCAAAAACAATTATCAAAGAAGTAAAGACAGGTCATGGAGCTTTTAGTGTCCGAGACAACGAACAAGATGGACTTGTAGTGGTGCTATTGCACGGTTGGCCTGAAACTTCTTATTGCTGGGAAGCCATGCTGGATTATTTACCTAAAAACCACCGCTTGATCCGCCCCGATTTGCGCGGGTTGGGCAATAGCGACCGTAGCTTGGCACGTCCGGCTTACCTGAAAAATGAAATGGCTGCCGATATATGGCGTATCCTCGATAAACTGGAGGTCAATCAAGTAGTTTTGGTAGGGCACGACTGGGGTGGAGCTATAGTGCAAGAAATGGCCATCAGTCAGCCAAAACGGGTGCAAGCAATGGTTTTAATGAATATTTTATTAATTAATAACCTCAAAGGAAACCTCAAAGCAAGAGAAGCACACCTACAAAACGACAACCTGCCTAATTGGTACCATCTGCTTTACCAACAAGAAAACCTCCCCGAACGCCTCATTGAGGGTAACGAAGAAGTATGGTTGCGTTATTTTTTGCGTATGTCAAAGCAAAGGCTTTTCCCTGAAGAGGCTATAGAAGAATATTTGCGTGCTTTTAAAATACCGGATACACCTACTACCAGTGCCTACTACTACCGCACCTTGCCCAAAGACAAAAAACGCTGGGCAACTTATGAGGAACATAAGTTTACGATGCCTTCTTTATATGTTTATGGCAAACGCGACTCTGTCATTATTCCTTCTTTTCTGGAGCACATCGACGATTGTTTTGAGCATATTACAGTCAAAGAGTTCGATGCGGGGCATTTTGTACACGAAGAACTGCCAGAAGAAGTAGCCCAGGCTTTGAATGATTTTTTAGCAGAGATTGAGGGCTGACTTGCTGGTACACTAAAAAAATCTCACCCGCACACCTCCGTAAAAATTAATCGTAGCACCTGGTTCATAAAAACGTTTGCCAAAAGCATTGATTCTCAGGTTACTTGTATACCTCATGTTCAATAAGTTATTTACCCCGGCAAAAGGCTCAATTGCCCAGTTTTTCCATGACTTTTTCCAGCCTGCCCTTAGGTTCACCAACTGATAACCAGGGTCAACTACGCTGTTGTCATTGTTGGCAAATATACGCCCATTGAACCGGGCACTCACTGCTATATAACTCCCATTGGGGTATATATACCGTGCCCCCAGGTGGCCCATGTGTTGGGGAATTCCTGGCAACACTTTACCTGCATAGTTTTGACCATCGGCTACAAACGAATCAAAAACAAACCGAGAAAAAGTGTAACTGCCTTCCAGCAAAACACCAGGCACAAACTGGTATTTTAGGCTGGTTTCTATGCCTTGGCGGGTAGAAGCGCCCGCGTTGTTGTAAAAAATACGCTGAGGAAAAGCGGCCAGTTCAAAAGGAAGTAGTTCGTTTTGTACCTGAATGTAAAACAAAGCAGCTGTATAGTTTAGCTTTTTGTGTGCTAAACCCTTAACTCCCAATTCATAACTGATCGCTTTTTGTGGGGTGAGCTCAGGATTAAAACCACCTGTAGCCTGAGGATTGGCAGATAGTTCGCTCAAGGCAGGTGTCTCAAAACTTGTAGACAAATTGGCGTATATATGGGCAAACGGGGCAAAGCTGTACACCACACCCAAGCTGGGGTTAAACACCCGAAATGATTGATTACCCGAAGCATCGCCATTGCTTAAAAAACGGTCGATTGCGCTCACCTTGATAACATCATACCGGGTTCCTAAATTAACTTTAAATACAGGGCTTAACTCAATATCTTGTAATACAAACAGACCTGTAGTGGCAAAGCCTTCTATTTGATACAGGGTTTGCGCCCCTCTGGTGCCTTGTAGGTTTTGGTAGCGTTGTCGGTTATCTCGCTGGTTTTCAATGTCTATGCCTGCCTTGATTCTATAGTTATTTGGTTGGTTTTGGTAATAATAAGTGGCACCACCGCCAGCATAAGCCCGCCGGAGCTGAACAATGCCTCCGTTTTCAAAAGGAAGGCGGTTAGAAAAGCTACGGTCTAAGAAAAAACCCTTGAGTTGCAAACGCTGACGAGGACTGAACTGATGGGTCAGTATCGCTCCCACTTTTCCTTGTTCTACTGCCTCTCCGGTAGCAAACATCACGTTTCTGTCACGGGCTGCCCTGCGTTGGTTATCGGCCTCTGGGCGGGTAAGTGCACCAGGATCGTCTGCCTTGGGCGAAAACACATAATTATAAATGAGTTTTAGATGGGTATGAGTGTTTAGTTTCCACTCTAAACGATTGTATAGTAAAGTGCTTTGCATGGCACTTTGCGACCGATAGCCATTGGTTTGGGTATGGGCTACGTGCAAAAAACCGCCCAGCTTGCCTTGTTGCCAGCCGGTTTTTAACTGGGAACGTTGTAAACCAAAAGACCCGGTAGTAAGCCCTAGCTCAACATAAGGCTTGGACGGCAATGCTTCACTGCTAAAGCTGATCACACCTCCTGCGGCATTGCCATAGAGACTGGAGCTTGCCCCCCTGATAACCTCCATTTGCTGAAAAGCCCCCAAGTCGAGGTTATCTACTTGAGCCTGCCCGTCGGGAGTAGATTCGGGCAAACCATCTACCATGATCTTGATGCCTCGGATACCAAACGCTGCCCTTGCCCCAAAACCCCGGATAGACACCCGCAAGTCCTGGGCAAAATTGTCGGGATTGAGCGCCACCAACCCCGGAATGTTTTGTAATGCTTCGTTGATAGATAATTGACGTTGCCCGGTTTGCATATAAAACGCATCAGAAACTGTTAAAGCATAGGGTACTTGTTGTTCCAGGCCTGCCATACGCGATGCAGTTACTATTACACTATCTAACAGCTTGGTAAGCGAGGTATCGGCAGGTGTTTGCGCAAAGCCAAACGAGGTTGTGAATGATACGGATAAAAAGCAAAGAACGAAAAAACGAAACCGCGTTTTTTTTGACATAAATTTTTGTTTGGATGATACAACTGAGGGGGCAAATGTAGGGGTAAAAAAATAAAGAATTCGGATGAGGAACCGCAACATTTGGAAACTTTTATTTCCAAGTAAAGTTTCTTGAGATATATCTCTTTGCATTGAGAAAAACCCCTTAATTTTTATTATTATTAAGTTATTAACTTAAACTACTCTACCCTACTATTTTTCGCCCTGATTTGTGTCTTCACAAATCACCTCACCCACAAGCTTAAAAAACGGCTTATTTTAGGGTTTCGATCGCCCCCGAATGGCGGGATTTATCAATTGGTGAAGACACACAACCGAGGCGAGGAAGGTACTTTTAAAAAACCGAAGCTACAGTTTTACTGTGCTGAGCTCAACGAAGTTAAAAGCTGGGTAGAGTAAACTTAAACATAAATTGTATGAAATATACCTATCATTTCATTTTTATGGCGTTTGCCCTGCTGTTGATGACAGCCTGTGGCGGCAGTCAAAAAGGACAAAGTACGGACAGTGTAAACAATGATGTAAACAAACTTACCGCTAAGGTCAACGCTCCTTCGGGGCTTACCCTAAGAGCCAAACCCAATAGCGACAGCAAACAAGTAGCCTTATTAGACGATAAAAGTGAGGTTGAAATATTGGACAAAAATGGCCCTGCCGAAACCATAGAAGGCAAAAAAGGCAATTGGTACAAAATAAAAGCGAAAGGGGATGAGGGGTATGTGTTTAGTGCCTTTTTAAAGCTCAAAGGACAAGAAAACGAAAGCGAAGGCTCGCAAGAAGCAGAGCAAAAATCTAAAAAGAAGGAGATAGACTTAAGTAAGTTTACCCGCCCTGCCAACGAAAAAGAGGCTTATGTGGCGGCTCCCTCTGGGATAAGACTGCGTAGTAAGCCCGATGTTGGGTCAGAAGAGGTAATAATAGCACCCTATGATGCCAAACTAGAGGTAGTAGAAAATATAGACATACAACAAAAACCCAAATGCATAGGTGGAATGATAGGGCGATGGATCAAGGTAAAGTACCAAGGCAAGGAGGGGTATGTAGTCAATGCATTTGTGCGAATGTATGCAGGCTCATCGCGTCCGCTTGAGATGGAGGTAGCCACTCCGTCGGGAGTAACATTAAGGGATAAACCCTCTAAAGACGGCAAGCAGGTAACGTTGGCGCCTGAGGGTGCAATGCTAGAGTTGGTAAACGATTGCGCTACTTTAGACAGGTCTAAAACGGTGACAATCGGCGAGCATACGGGTACTTGGATTCAAGTAAAATATAAGGGCAAAGTGGGGTACGTATTTAACGTATTTCTAATGCCTATCATGACTTAGTAAATGTGAAGCAAGCTATATGGAACCCGGAAAAAGAAGCCCATTGATAGACTTCTTTTTCCGGGTTTTCTTTAGGTGCACTGGGTGTAAATAATCTGCGTATTGGGCAAATGTATTTTTTTTTCCCCACCTCGTTCACCTTTAATATAATACAGGTCTACTAGCTCAAGTGGGACTACTTTTTTAAATGTAGCCTTGATTCTGGCGCACTTCTCGTGAAAAGAGTTTTCGCTGCGGTCTACCAGGTTATGAATGCTTTTTTTCATTGCTTCAAAGTCGTTTCTACGGCTAATCCGTTTATAAATAAGCATTAAGTCTTTTTCATAAGTATGTAAGTCATACAAGGTGATTCCCTGAGGATGTTTTAGGAACAAAAAATAGAGCGCCTTGCACAACGGGCTCATTCTCACTTCTACCCGAGTGCTTTTTTGTTGCAGACAGATTTTATGCTGATTTTGATCAATGATTAAAACAGGGATATTCGTTGGTTTAGATGGATTCATAAAGCCTGTATTGAATAATGTGCGAAAAATAATCTTAGTGATCTTTCATAAATAATTTGAGCCATTAAAGTGTATCTATTACCCTCATTCTTCTCAAAAAAAAGTTTCATAGCTTCGGCTATGCACTGTTTTTTTTGAATCGTCTGAGAACAATATATTTTCTTGAATTGGAACATCTTATTTTTTCCAGATCACTTATTTGTAAATAGTCGTTACCAGAAGAGGAAAAATGTTATAGGTTTGAGGCGTTTTTTTTGGTAATACTTTAATTTTTTTATTATTCAACTATTGATTTATGCCGCAGGAAGAGAATTATGAGAGGTTTATTGAAAAACTAAAAAGAAAAGATCAGGACGCCTGGGAAGAGGCTTACGAACTATATTACCCCAAAACAGAAGCATTTTTACGCTCTATTAAATACCCATCTGCTACTTTGAAAGAAGATGCCAAGGATATTTGGCAAGAAACAGTCATTGTGTTGTTTATAAATTTGGCCAAAGGCAAGGTAATGGAAGATCTAGGTGGGTATATTTATGGCATTATCAAACGCAAGGGGTTCAAAAAGCTGAACGAAAAAATGAAAAAAACTGAAATTAAAGATAACAATCTAGTGCCTGAAGAGAACGAGTACGAAAGACTGAATACTTTTAATGAAATTGTACAGGATGTATTCAAAGATATGGCAAAACAAAAGGGGCTGAAGCATTGTATTGACATCATTCGAATGTTTTTTTTGGAAAGGAAAAGAGACCGTGAAATTGCCGAAAAAACCCAGTTAAGTGAAGCTTATATCAGGGTAAGGCGCAGCAAAGTATGTTTGCCCTATTTTAGAAAAGCTTTTGCAAAACATTACAAATTTCCTGACTTACAAAACTAAGTACTTCCTCTGCTAAATCACTAATAATTACTTGCTAACGATATATTTACAGCACAAAGCTTTTAAAAATGGATGATATTACAAGAATTTTAGCCTATTTAGACGGCAAGCTGGAAGGGGCGGAAAAAAAAGCATTTGAAGAAGAGCTCACTACGAATGCCAGCCTGCAACAAGACCTGGAGTTTTACCAAAACTTAAGGCTCGTTGGCGAGGTATTTGGCAAAGGGGGCATCAAAGCTCAATTAGAAAATGTATGGGCTACCAAACAAGCCAGTCAAACCAAGCAGGTAAGCAGTACCTGGCAATATGCAGTAGTAGCAATTGTATTGATAGTAACGGGGGTGTGGGTTGTTTGGCAACTGAACCGTTCGAAAAACTGGTGGCAAAACCAGCAACGATACGCTCAAGTACTGCAACAGCAAAAAAAGCGATACGCCAGCCAACGCCTGCCCGTGCTTGATACACAAATGGCTCAGCAGCGAGGTATAGCAGCGCCTCAAAAAAACCTGCCTGCTATAGATACTTTACTCAAGGCAGGGCAAGAAGTAGTATTTAGCTGGAACAATGCCTCCTTAAAAGGGCAAAAACTTGAGTTAGAAGTGTTTACCAAGGCTACCCAAAGCCAGCCCAAACGTTGGGATTTACCCAAAAATAAGGCGGTTTTTAAAACATCACTTCCCCCAGGGTTTTATTACTGGCGACTCAACATCAAAGGCGAAGAAACTGTTAACTTTGGAAGGTTTTATGTAGTGAAGTAGCTATTAAACGAACAATAGGGCAAAACCAGGTACAGCGCTGAACTTGATTTGGAGAGTTTGAAAACCTGACCTAAAACGGTTGCAAATTGCCAAAGTTATAAGGGCAATGGACACACTCTTACAGACTACCAACTATTGACCAGGAAAAAGCGTATATTGCAAAATATAACTAAATATAAAAAATCACATTATAGATTTTACCTCATGAGTGAAGAAAAGAAAAACCTTACAAAACTTGCTAATCAAGTAATCAACAATCACGTATTGTGGGCAATGGGTGCCGGAGCAGTACCTGTTCCTATTCTGGACATTGCTGCAGTTACTATGATTCAGATAGACATGCTCAAACAACTATGCGCAAACTATGATGTGCCTTATAACGAAAGCCAAGGCAAAAGTATAGTAACTGCCATTTCGGGTAGTGTGCTGGCTCGTTTTGCGGCAAGCGCCATCAAGGGTATTCCTATTATTGGCTCTGCCATTGGTGGAGTATCTATGGTCATACTTTCGGGGGCTTCTACCTATGGCATTGGCAAGGTTTTCCTCAACTACTTTGAAATGGGGCAAGGCTTAGAGGATATTGATGTAGAAGAAGGCAAAAAGAAATACGAAGAGGAGTTTGAAAAAGGAAAAGAGTATGCAGTAACGCTTCACAAAGAGGGTAAGTCCAGCAACCAGGCAGAGGTATTTAAAAAGCTTGACAAACTCAAAAAGCTCAAAGATGCAGGCGTGTTAACCGACGATGAATTTAACAGTAAAAAAGAAGAACTACTGAGCAAGGTGAACTAAATAAGTAGCGGCAAGCCATTGGCAACCTGCCACCACCTTGTGATATATACAATATACAAGCCCCAGTACTGGGGCTTTTTTTATGGTAATTAATTCATTAACACTTGATTAAAAACCCATACAAACTCACTTGTAGTGGTCTTAAGCCCCGACAAGGTTCTAGCGACTAGATGCAAGGTTCTAGTACCTCAACCTCTAAATACCTGATACATTATTTCGGCGATATTCGCACCCTGACTTTACTTAAAAAATATCGCGTAGCTATGGCTATGCTCAATTTTTGAAGTTCGTCAGAGAACAAATCTCATCCAAAATAAATAGTGCATTTACTTAGAGGTTGAGGTACTAGGTACACCTTGTTTAACTCCTTTGAGCTCATCACAGCAAGCTGTAGATTCGGTTCACAGGCAATTAACAAATTCACATCACACTCATTTTCAATAGCTTAACTTGTTAGTTAGAAGGCTTTTAGCAAGACCAACACAATGCACGTTCTTCGCTATCGTTACCCGCTCTCTTGGTCAGCTGCGCTTAAGACCAAGAGGAGGAGACAAGCTTGGTGGTGGCTTTTAGATGTAGGCATACAAAGAATTTAGGATTCTTAACGTCAATAAACTAAGGCTGAATCCAGCTGACGCAACCTTAGTTCTACACTATATTTTTTCGCTTAAAAACAAAAATACGTATTGCGAAAGACCAGTTAGTCAAGTACTGAATTGGGTTTTCCTACTTAAGCGATAGTTGCGTGAAAAAAGCCAAAGATATACGCAGGAATTTAGTACCCACTGGATCAGTTCCTGCCTTTGCGTACTTGTTTGAGGCTCTCTAGGCATACTGTAAAAATAATGATACTCCCCCCAATGACCGTACGCAAAGGCAGCTTTTCGCCAATGAGCAAAACCGCCCACACAATGCCATAAATGGGTTGAACTCCTGCAATAATACTTTGGGTGCTGGCTTTGAAATAACGAATTTTGCTAATAAATACCGTATGCCCTACAGCAGTAGTAGCTACCCCTAACAATGCGATATAGCCCATATTTTGCCAGCTATTTTGCCCATAATTACCTGCCAGGGCGGGCAAGAGTACCACCACCGATACGATGAGTTGGTACAACATAACCACCGATCCCGACACATTGCGCTCTTGCATGTAGCGCTTGCTCATGAGGTTGCGCAGAGCAAGCATAGCCGCTGCAATAACTCCTAATAAAACGCCTAGTGTAGTGTTGTTTTTTAGGCTAAACTCTGGAGTCATAATGACAATGCCCACCGCGATCAGCACTGCGCTTATCAAGTTAAACCAGTCAAACTTTTGCTTAAAAAACAGTGGCTCTATCAAGGTAGTAATGATGGGATAAGTAAACAAAGATATAAAGGCAATGGCTACAGTAGACACCCCAATGGCATAAAAATAAAAAATCATGTGTAGCCCAAAAAAAGCCCCACTGATAAGCCAAAAACGGGTTTCTTTGGCTTTAGGCTTTTGCCAGAGTTTCTGAAAGTGAACATATCCTGCCAAGGCAAGCGCTGCAATGACACAACGCCAAAAAATAGTGTAGGCAGGAGTAGTAGTGACTAGTTTGCCCAATACCCCAGAAGTGCTCAAAAACACCAGTGCAATGTTAAGTTCTATTAAATGTTTGGTTTGTTTCATAAGGGAGATAAACAATAGACCATATTCGTGGATCGGTTTTTATCATTGCAGGCGTTTTCAACGCAAATGCTGAGTTCTACCTTCGGCTAAAAGTAACAAAATATCAGGATGAAAAATCGCCTATAAAACGAAAAGTTATTTTTTGCCCACTCCTTAACAACCTTTTAACAAAGTGAAATTTAGCAAAAATAAAGTCTAGTCTCTCATTTGTTCATTTTATGAGTAAATCAACCATTAGACAGTAGTTTGTTCATCACAAAACGAAAAATTAATTCACTGATTTTCAATGCATTAACCCACTGCTGTATCTAAAGTAAGGAATCTTAAATACCTGTAGTCAATGACGAATAAGGCTAAAAAGTGTCCGGTTTTGTAATACAAGCGTCCGTTTTCGTTCACTTTTAGTCATACAGGTGTTATTTTAAACTCATACAATAAACAATAAAAACCTCATGTCAGGTCTAAAAAACGTCTCCTTTTAATCATTGTTTGCGCATTGTGTCTGGCAAGTATGTCTGGCTTTGGCAAACCACCCAAAAAGAAAAAACCCAATTCGCTACAAGCCACCAAAATCAGTAAAAGACCTCGAATAGACGGAGTGTTGAATGAAAAAATATGGTCAAATGACTCTCACTTTTTCGAGGGCAATTTTATTCAACTGCGCCCCAACAACGGAGCAAAGTCTGCCCAAAAAACCCGGGTAAAAATCGTATACGATGACTTTGCCATTTATGTAGCAGCCAAACTTTATGACAATGAGCCTGGTAAGATTTCGCGTGAACTGGGACCGAGAGATGGCAGAGGCAAAAATACCGATATGTTTGGCATTGCACTGGATACTTATCATAACCGCCAAAATGCGTTCTTTTTTATGGTAACTGCCGCCGGAGTACAGCTTGATATGTTCAACACTCCCCAAAACGAAGATTATAACTGGAATGCGGTTTGGCAAAGTGCAGTAAAGATTACAAAAGAAGGATGGGTAGTAGAACTGGAAATCCCCTACTCTGCGTTGCGTTTTCCTAAAAAAGAGGTGCAAAATTGGGGCATCAATTTTTATCGCGAGATAAGACGTACCCGCGAAGAGTCGTTCTGGAACCGGGTAGACCCTTCGGTAGCTCCGACTTTCCGCACGTATGTTCGGGAAAACAAATAATTGATGTAATCACTTGATTGCAAAAGCATTATTTTTTTATGTCGACCAAAAGTTTTACTTTTTGGTATGCAATCATTTCCCATAAGTAAAAACCTTGACCACTTAGGGTTGGTAAGTGGCATGTGTGATCGTTTAAACTTGAGCTCTAAAATAGATGAGCTTTTACCTAACACCAATGGGCTTCATCAAGTAAGCACAGGTACTTGCGTCAAAGCCTTGATTTTAAATGGTTTAGGTTTTGCCGAGCGTCGCTTATACCTGAGTCCTCATTTTTTTTCTGATAAGCCTGTTGCTCACTTATTAGGAGAAAATCTAAGCGCAGAAATGTTCAATGATGATCGTCTTGGTCGTTGCTTGGATGATTTGTATGCCTTTGGTGTAAGTGAGTTATTCAGCCATTTGGCTGCACAGAGTTATGAAATACTGGGTTTGTCAGAAGAAGTAGACTCAGAGTTTCGCCACTTGGATGCGACCAGTTTTGGGTTGGAAGGGCAATATAATAGTGAACTTAACGAAGCAGAGGTTTCTTGCCTTCACATCACCCAAGGTTACAGCCGGGATCACCGCCCTGACCTAAATCAGGTAATGCTTAACTTGGTAGTAGAAAACTCCTCAGGCATACCTTTGCTTATGGAAGGTTTGCATGGCAATACAAGTGACCAAACAAGCTTTGGTCAAACCATTGATGATTATGTAGAACGTTTGCAGAATAATGGTCAGCCTATATGTTGGGTGGCAGATAGTGCCTTATACACTGAGGAAACCATCGGTAAAATCTCAGGTCGGCATTATTGGATCACCCGTGTTCCTTCCAAGCTTACTGCTGTTCAAGAATTACTCCTACAGGTACAGCCAGAGCATATGCAATTCTTCACAGAAGAAAAATTGAAAAACTACCGCTACCAGAAAGTATGCAACAGCTATGGAGGTGTAAGACAAGAATGGATGGTTGTCTTTTCTGAGGCAGGTTATAAGCGAGATGTTCATAGTTTGAAAAAACGTTACCTAAAAAAAAGCAGTGAAGAGCACCAAGACTTTATCAAGCTTTGCAAAAAGGTTTTTAGCTGTAAACAGGATGCAGAAAAAGCCTGGGAACAATTTTCAAAAAAGTGCCAGTACTTGTCAATAGAAGACCTGAATTTTCAACAAGTCAAGGGGTTTAAAAAACCAGGTAAACCTCCCAAAGGAGCTCAAAAACAGACCATAGGGTATCGTATTACAGGGTGTCCACTAACCAAACTCACACACTATGAACAACTAAGACAAAAACAGGGCAAGTTTGTGATTGCTTCCAATGATACAGCACAAAGGTGGGGGAATGGACATAAACTACTGGCTTACAAAGGACAATCTAATGTCGAGAAAGGTTTTAGGTTTTTGAAAGATAAAGCTTTCCTTGCTGATAGCTTCTTTGTAAAAAAGCCAGAGAGACTTGAAGCTATACTCATGATTATGGCATTGTCGCTGATGGTGTATGCAGCTTTGGAGAGAGAATTAAGAAAAAACCTGCAGCAGGAAAAGGAGTTTGTCCTGGATCAAACTAAAAAAGAAACTCAAAAACCCACAATGAAATGGATTTTCGAGTTTTTTAGAGGCATTCACTGCTTGTGGGTTAATCAAGAACAACCTATGCTCATTCTTAATATGAATGAGATGCATACAAAGGTCATTAGGTTACTGGGGCAAGAAGTTAGGAAATACTATCTCCTTGAATAAACGCCTCATAAACAGTGGTTTAATAAATTACTCGGTTTTAGCTACACAGGTGCGGAAAGTCGGGTAGCTGGCTTTGTCAATCAGTTTGGAGTGCTTGAGGGGCTCCGCAATATCAAGCCACCCACCCGGTTGTCGTTAATGCCTTATGTATCTGGAGCCATCACCAAAGACGACAACAATGGCACAAGTTATTCTTATGGTGGAGGAATGGATTTAAAATACGGGATTAATGAGAGCTTTACCCTGGATATGAGCCTGATACCTGACTTTAGCCAAGTACAATCTGATAACCTGGTAAACAACCTGGGACCTTTTGAAGTGTTTTTTGAAGAAAATCGACCTTTTTTTACCGAAGGAACGGAGTTGTTTGGCAAAGGTAATTTGTTTTATTCGCGGCGGGTAGGTCAAAGCCAGGGCATACTCAGAGAAGACCCGGGCACCCACGACTCTACCACTTTTATGCCGGCAGAAACCCAGTTACTCAATGCTACCAAAATATCGGGACGTACCAAAAGCGGGCTGGGTATTGGAGTTTTCAATGCGGTGACCAAGGCATCTTATGCCAAAGTATACAATAAAGAATCGGGCGAAACCCGTGAAGTGTTGGTAGACCCACTGACCAATTACAGTGTATTTGTGGTAGACCAAAATCTGCGCAACAACTCCAACATTACTTTTTTGAATACCAATGTGGCACGTGCCGGAGGGTTTGAACACGCCAATGTCAATGGACTCGATGTAAGGCTCAACAACAAGCGCAATACTTACCGGGTGTCGGGGTTTGTGGCGGTGAGTCAAAAATACGCCCGAAGCACTACTACTGGCAACTATATTCCTGACTTGGGACATAAATACACCTTACGCTTTGGCAAAACCAGTGGCAACTTTCAGTATGCCATTTCGCGCAATGTAGAAAGCGACAACTACAACCCCAACGACTTGGGCTTTTTGCGGGCACCCAACGACATAAGCCACGAGCTGGAAGTAGGATACATGACCTTTAAGCCCAAAGGCATTGTTAACCGATTTAGCTGGTGGACTGGCATCTGGCATAATCGTCTATATGAACCCAATACTTTTACCGGAGCAGGGCTGTGGACAAATGCTTCGGTAACTTTTACCAACTTTTGGAATATTGTGCTAAACCTAAATGCCTCGCCTGTCGATAATTTTGATTATTTTTCTACCAGGGCACTTGAGCAAGGGCGATATTTTAAAAAACTCCCTTGGATGAGAGGGCGGGTTTCGGTGAGCAGCGACTCGCGTAAAAAATTTGCCGTTAGTGGCAATGCGGGGGTGTGGACGCGCCCCGCCTGGAATCAGGTAGACAACTGGGTGGGTATTTCGCCCCGTTACCGGGTAAACGACCGTTTGTCTTTTCAACATCACCTGTTTTTTATTGCCCGACGCAAAGAACGAGGCTACGCCAATGCAACGAACGACCAACATGAGTTTGGCAATAATGCCATTATTTATGGCAGAAGAAATGTAAAAGAAACTATTAATACTTTTGTGCTAGACTATGCCTTCAATCACTTGATGAACTTCCGGCTAAGGGTAAGGCACTACTGGAGCGATGTACAATACGATAAACTATATAATCTGGAAGCCAACGGCGATTTGTCGCAGCAAATGCCCGCTGAAATCACTGATTTGTCTACTGAGATACGCAACAACAATGTAAATTTCAACGCTTTTAACCTAGACTTTGTGTACAACTGGCAGTTTGCACCAGGCAGTTTTGTAACCTTTGTCTGGAAAAATGCCATCTTGAGTCATGTCGCTGGTATAGCCGAAAACTACGCCTTTGCCGATAATTTTAGACGCAACGTCATGCAAATGCCCCAACGCAATACTTTTTCGCTTAAGGTCATTTACTTTCTCGATTATTTGTATTTGAAGAAGTGGTTTAGGTAAAATAGTTGGCGGCTCCTACAGGGACAAGCTTCGAGCGATAAGCCACAAGTATACCCTGCTCAGCAAGCAGCTACAGGTTTTGAAGGCTTATAAAACCTGTAAACAAAGGTAGGTAGTTCAATGGTTCGCAAAATGTGTTGATTATCTATCCCACTTTACGAGCCATTGAGCTATTAAACAAGCTCTAAAACCATATAATACAAGTCAAAACCCTTTGCCCAATAGTCTTTGGTGACTTCCTGTAGCACAAAACCACACTTTTGGTAAAACTGATAAGCCAGCTGACTGGTACGCACTATTACAGTCGCTATCTCAGGTTTGGTTTTGATGTGATCAAGACGGTGTTGCACCAACTTTGCCCCCCACCCCTTTCCTTGAGCTTCAGGGTGCAGCATGTCCCACGAAATACGAGCGGTTTTATCTGCTATCAAGTAATTGATTCCCCCACAGCCCAACAACTGATGATTTTGTTCGATCACAAAGTAATCTTCTAGTTCATTGGTCAGGTAATGAACAAAGTCGGCTTCTTCGGAAGGGTCAAAAAACGTCGGAGTATTGGCTTGTAACAGTTGTAGCACAGCAGCTTTATCGGCTTGGGTATAAGATCTTATCATATTAGGTTAAGAGTTGTAGTTGTGATGGGTATGTTTATTTAGAGCTGCTTCAGCAACAATTCCGCCATCAGGCTACACCTAATGATTTTGGGTATTTGGTACATCATAAGCAAAGTATAAGCATAAGAGTTGGTAGGCGTTGGTATTTTTAGGTCAATGCCTACGCCATCTACATCTACTATCCCATTAGTTATCTTGGTTTTGCCTACTTCATTACCTGCCTGGTATACCCGGTATTTGTTTAGTTTGTACTGTACCACCCAATAAGCAGGTGGGTGCTGGTTTGCTTTGAACACTTGCATTGTATCGCCCACAAAACGAAGCCGCCATTGAGAAAAGGGAGGAGAAATGGTTTTGGCCAAAATATCTAACCCTTTGACGTTGGTTTCTATCAATGGAGTGTTTGCAGGGGTTTGGTATATTTTAGTAGGGCGCTCAATCAGGGCAATACTGTCTTTGCTTTGCCATAGTTTTTCAGGGGTTTGAATCAATACTTGCTGCTCGTTCCAGATAAACTTTACAATGCGATTGCCTTTTTTATCTTTCACAATTACTTTTTGCCAGGAGCCCACCTTATGTACTGTCTCCCGATTGTCCGATGCTGAATTGCAGCCTGTCAACAGTATACAAACCAGCGTCAGCCAACCACCAAGAATTACTTGTAATGAGTAATGACACATACACGTTTTTAAAACTCCTCTGGTTTTACCGACCCAAACACCAACCCTCCCAATACTTTCGGAAAAAAGTAAGTAGCTTTTGCTGGCATTGTATTTCCACTTTTGCACACATTTTTTATCTCTTCAAAAGTCACTTTACGGGTAAGCACTGCCAACTGTTCGGTGCCCTCTTGCACTTGCTTGATGCACTCACGGTAGTTTTGCGAAAAACTCAAGTACTCAAACTGGTTGCTCCACGGAAACCCCATGATACGGTCAAAGATAAAATAATGCATCACCGACACATCCAGTTTTTTTACTACCTCTGGTATTTCCAGGTCAAAGTCGTTGAGCGCTTCGGGTTTTAAAGATAAGATATAAGAGCTATTCTTAAAAATAAGGACAAATTTCCAGAGATTATCGGTAGGCGCAGCCGCTCCCAATGCTTGTTTGATGTCTTCTTTGAGGGTTACCTCAAAATATTGTTCAAGCTTTTTCAATAATTGAGCTTCACTCATTCCCTTTGGCAAACGGTGCACCATACGATGGGTAGGCAATATGCCCAAGTCGCTCGATGCAGTATTGGTAAGCCACATCATGTGGTAATTGTATGGCTCATTGCCTTGGTGATAGGGGTTGTTATTTTGAAGGGTATTTTTATAATTAAGCGAGCTTTCGTACCGATGGTGACCATCTGCCAGAAACACTTTTTTGGTACGCAAAATTTGCATAAACGTATTGACCACTTGTTGGTCTTGAATAATGCTTACAACATGACGGGTTTGGTGGGCGTCAGTAATGTCGTATATTGGATGTTCGATGCTTTCGTCCAAGTAGTGTTCCAGAAGTTCTTCATCGTCGGTATACAAACCATGGGTGGGTGTAGTGTGCATATCGGTGTGCTGCAACAACCCTGTACGAAACTTTACTGCTGCGGGTACAGTCATTTCGTGAGGCAATACCACCTGGTCTTCAAAATCGGAGGTTCTAATCAGGCAAACAAAACCCTTGCGACAAGACATCTTTTTATCGCCTTTGCTCTGAAAATACTGATAATATACATAAATACCAGGCAAGTTGTCCTGACGTATTACGCCGTCTAATTTCCAGTTGCTTATTCTACGGCTGATGTTTTCAAAAGGAGGAGCATCGCTGGGCGATGCAATATGAAAGTTGTGGTAAGGCTCTTGGTAAAGAGCCGCTTCTTGTTGTTGAAAAATAGTTTCGGATAACGGGGCACTTAAACTGAGCAACTTTTCAGTTAAAAACTCATTATAACGCCATGCCTTAAAAGGTAAAATTTCTGCCATACTTGATCTACACAAAGGTTCTTCTACAAGCAGCAAAAGTACAACTTTTTACCAGAAATTAATGATTGACCAAAATAAAAAAGTACCACGCATCATTGTCGCTATAGGGTTCATTTTCAGTGGGCTAAAACCGAACCTGGGCTTTGGGCAACCAGCGACGTATTTTTTCTATCTCTTGTTGGCTCAGTGGGTTATGCTCTAGTGAAAGACTGGTCAGCTTGGTCAGTTTACGCATGCTGTCGGGCAATCGGGTGATTTGATTGTAGCTCAAGGTTAAAAACTCCATTTGGTTAAGTTTACCTATGTCTTCGGGCAACTGGGTGATTTGATTGTGGCTTACGTCTAACCAACGCATGTTGTGCATGGCAAGCACCTCGGGGGGAACTTGAGTAAGGCGATTACCCACAAGCGATATACGTTCTAGGTTTTGTAGCTGAGTAAAAGATGCTGGAAATCCTGCCAAACGATTACCGTCCAGGTAAATACGTTTAAGGCTACTCAAGTTGCCCATTTCGGCGGGTAGTTGATCAAAATTGTTGAAAGGTAAAAATAAAAATTTTAGCTTAGGCAATTTGCCCAGGGCAGGGGGAATGGTGTCGAGTTTTTGCCGACTTAGGTTGAGCTTTTCAGTGTGGGCAAAAAGGCTGGTAAAATCATTGGAAAGACATTCTATAATATATTTCTCGGCAAGTTCCTGACTTAATAAAGGGGGTACTCCGCTGCCACGCATCAACTCAAACGCCAACGCCTGGTTTGCCTTGTCAATACTATATAGCAAGCTTTTTATTTTACTTGTGTACTCTTGCTCTTCCATTGCTCATTGTTAAGTTTAGGTTTGCTTCCTCATATACTTCAAACGGAATAAAAAGTCGAATTTTTGTATTGCTTCCCAGCTCCATGTTGTTTCTTAGCTTTGTTCTTGGCGAAGTGAGACCAAAGCTAAGAAACGTTTTTCTATAGGGGGGGTACATTGTCTTGGGAGGCAACCCACTCGTCATTGAAAAGTAAGCGTACAACTGCCACAACATTTATAAATTAGGCACCACCTTAAGCTCAAGCCAGCGTTCGTTCAATGCCTGTAGGTACTCCAGTCCATAGTTGCTCGATTCCAGGTTTTGGTAAAGACAGTCGGGCAGGTTTTTTTCTATCCGGGCAGTGTTTGAAGCCGCACCCAAGGCTATAGTGGCCACAGTGTCTACATCGCCCGTAAAAGCAATGCAAGCCTTGAGCATATCGGCAAGGTTGTCATGTTTACTGAGCACTGTCAGGGCAGCCCTTACACTCATCCAGCCTTTTTGCCCCACAAACTCATCATACGCCACATTCCAATCGCCAGGCACCTGACTTACAATAAATTCGCCCAAATCACTGAGTTCGCCTATTTCATAAATACAATAATGGGTAGCCAATGCGGTAGCCAGAGAAGCTTGTATGCCTAATGGAGTATTGTGAGAAACTTTTGCTTGAATAGTCACCCGTTCTACCAATTCGGGCAAGTCATGGATAATACCCAAAGGACAAGCACGCATGGCGGCCCCACTAGTGTCGCTGTTGGGGTCAATATTTTTGAGAAACTCTGCCCCGTTAGCCGAAGCATTCAAAGCGATTTTTACCCGCCTTGAGTATCCTTTGCGAGGATCACGGTGATACACTTCTACCAGCTTGCCCGCAATATTTTCAGGCGTCCATTCTGTTCCTTCTACCAACAACTCAGCAATGGCAATTGTTTGCTGGGTATCGTCGGTATAACTTCCCGGAGATATGGCGTCGTCTCTTACTGCTATATACTGCAAATGATTGTGCTGTTCTACCAATTCGGGGTCAGCAAATTCAAACTGTGCTCCGTAGGCATCCCCTATAGCTAATTCTACTAACATAAAACATGGGCTAAATGAGTGGTTTACAAATGCCTTAAGATATGCATTTACCCTCATTATTCCTATTTTTCAATACGATTACTGCTTGTTCAAAGCCGTCAGTATTTTATTTGCCCGCGACTTAAACCCTGCCGAAGCATAGGGAAGCTGGTACTTGATTAGCAGCTTGAGTTCATTTGCCAGTGCAGGTTCTTTTTGGGTAACGTTGTATAGGTTGGTCATAGCAAACACCTTGACAGCAATGGCTGCTTTAGGGTCTTCCATATATTTAAAGCATACCTCGGCAAGCGTACCCAGCAATGCTTCTGGCACCTCTACATTTTGGAGCACCCGCAAGGCATTACGTTGCACGGCTACGGGCACCTCCTCTCCTTGCAGGTTTTCTATCATAGACTTTAGGTGTGGGGTGAGCAACTCAGGGTATTGGTCGGCGCACTTAGACAGTACCCAGGCAGCCCTTTGCACCACCAGGGATTCACCTTGTAAAAACAAAGCCATCAATTGAGCAAAACGGTGAGGGTCTGCCCCAATGTAATTGGCTATAGCCAAGGCATTTTCTTTGGAGTTTTCTCTAATCAATTCGTCTTCGATGTTCATTGTTTTTTTTTAACTTTCTTTTGGTACAAACAGCGTTGAATGGGTGATGATGGCTGTTTATTTTCAGTGCCAAAAAGAAGCTACATGGCATCCATCAACGAGTCTACTCACCCGCCCCAATTCTTTGCTTGCTATCAGTGGTAATGTCAAGCGTGAGGTGAAGAATTTTAAATACTTTGCCTTCTTGATTTTTGACAGGAAAAAAGCTGCCCTGAAGTTTTATTTTTGACTTATCTTTTGCTAAATACTCATAAATACCCTCAATGTGTTCGCCTTTGCCCAAGGTTTCCCAAAGCTTTTTGTATGCCTTGGTCTGGGCAAAACCAGCATCTACCAACACTTGGTGGTGTTGTCCGGCAAGCTCTTCCACACCATCATATTTGGCAAACTCAAGAAACAATTCATTGACACTTAATATTTCGCCAGTAGGCGCTAACTCCACTACTCCTGCGATCAGGTTTACTACCTCTAATTGGGCGCTCATCTCATTGGTTTTAATCTCAAGCTCTTCGCGTACTTTTTCAAGGTCGGCAATGTTTTGTTTAATCTGAGCGGCTTGCTCCCGTTCTTTGGTAATGTCATACGCCAATACCAAAATCTTAGACAAATTGTTGCGGGCATCGGTAATGGGGTAATAACTTCCCCTGAGCCACACTACTTTTTCATCCCTGGTAATTCCTTTGAACTCCCCTTCTACAAACTCATTTTTATACAACTGTTGCCATAGTTTTCGGTAAGGTTTGCTTTTGGCATAACCATCTCTTACCAATACCTCGTGGTGTTGCCCAACCAAATCGTTTTTAGCATAATTAAATATCTCGGCAAACTTGTCATTCATGGACAAAATCACCCCATCTCTATCCATATTAATCATGGCAATAGACAGGTTAATTGCCTGAAGCTGCCCTTGGTACTCTTTTGCCCTGGTTTCCAGTTCGTCCTGCAGTTTTTGCATCTGCTTAATGCTTTGTTGACTTTCCAACTCACGGGTTTGTAGTTCTTCCAGGTTTTGTTTGATTTGCTGCTCTTGCAATTTTTGCAAACTAATGTCCCAGCCAATCATCATAATGGTTTGTGACATAGAGTGCGCACCGCTCACGTCACGGACAACACTAGGGGGGGCACTGTGGGTGGTAGTAGTCGGGGTACCCTCCGATTGAGGCGAAGTAGTGGGGAGTTGTTTTGTACCAGAGGCATATATTGGCTTGGTCGATGGTTTTTTCTTTTGTTCGGTGGCAAGGCAATAATAGTTTGCCCGTAACCAAAACGTGGCTCCATCTTTAGTCACCAGTTTATGCTCAGTTTCGTGGTAAGCTTCTTCGTGTACCTTGCGCCAAAACTGTTTGTAGTCTTCAGACTCTGCCACTTTTACCGGCAGCAAAGAGCTGTGGTGCTGCCCAACGAGTTCGTCTTTGGTGTATTTAGATAGTTTAAGGAACTTTTTATTTACCTGGGTGATCTCTCCTTCCTCGGTATATTCTACCACCAGCATAGAGAGGTTAATGGCATTAAACTGCGCCTGGAACTCGGCCGCCCTACGCTCTATTTCCAATTGAGTTTGTTCTATTTGGGCAGTATTGCGTTGCAACTCATCGGTCATTTCACGCGATTGTTTCAAGAGTTTTTGGGTGCGTAGCATACTGCGGATGTTTTGTAACATAGACGCAATATTTTTGCCCAACCGCTCTAAAAAATGGCGATGCAACTCGCTCATAGCACTTAGGCTGGCAAGCTCCAGTACTCCCTGAATTTTTTCATTGTAGAGCAATGGTACCACAATCAGGCTTTTATTGCTTATTTTTGACAAGGCAGACTCCACCGTTGCCGAATCAATGGGTAAGTCTTCGAGGTAGTGGGTTTTCTTGGTTTTTACAATTTGCCCCAGCACCCCTTCGCCTATATAAAAGCTTGATTTTTTTACTGTTTTAGGTGTGCAGGCATAGCCACCCTTCATTTCTATCCGGTCTTTGTCTTCGTCGTACACATACAGTGCCGCCTGAGAACCATTCAATAAATCGGCAAGATTCAGTAAAACCACATCGGTAAACTCTTCCAGGCTTTTGTCGTAGTTTAAGCGCATCAAGTCGTCAAACTTAGACAAATTGGACTCCAGCCATTGAGTGCGTTCCATGTCTTGCTGGCGTTGTCGCAACTCTTGCTCTACCTTTTTCATCGCCTCCTGGCTGTCTCTGATTTTGCGCGACTGTACGTTCATTTCGTCTTGAGTAGCTTGCAACTCTTCCATGTTTTGCCGAAGCTCTTCCTCGGTGGTTTGTGAGGTTTCGAGTGCACGTTGCAGGTCTTCAGTCTTGTTTTTCACATTGTTTTCAAGCTCTTCGTTGGCTTGAGCTATTTGTTTTTGCTGTGCTATCAGGCTACGTTTCGACAACATCTCCTTGATGGTTTGAATCTGCATAAAATACGCCCAGCTACTGCACAAAACCACCTGAATGCTCAAAATACCAAAATAAGCAATGAGGCGATCGTATAAAATCACTTGTTGCTTTCCTTCCGTGGCAAAAAACAACTCACGGGTAGCTTTTACAAACTCAGTTTCCATTACAAAGTCGAGAAAACTACCTATATTGGCTCCCGTAAAAAGCTCTACGTAACTCAGCACAATAGGAAGGGTAATGACCCCAAACAAAAAAATGGCTCCTGGCCAAATTGCCCTCCAGTCCTGGTACACGATCATAATGGTAAAGGCAATAAAAAAGAAAAAACGCCCTTCGTCTATTTTCTGCCCCTGTACCTGAAGCTGGTAAAACAACAAAAATGCAAACATCTGCAAACATATCCCTGCTATTACCCTGGTAAAAAACTTACGGGGGCGAAAGGTAACGCTTAACCCAAACAATCCTACTGCAGTAAGCCCGGCGGTGAGGGTTTCTGCCCATATATTCTGAAAAATAAGGGCAATGATCAAGGCAACTACTAAGTGCAAACCGATGAACACGGTCATCACTTTATCGCCACGCTTATAGACCTCTTGCAAGGCATCTTGCACATCTTTTTTGGCAACTTTACCCTTCGGCAAATCGTCCTGATTGCCATAGAGGTTTTTTTTTATGTTCAGTTTTTGAATAATTTTGGAAGTAATAGATGCCAACATTGTAAACCAAGTTCATTTTATAAAGGAATCGTTCAGACTGTAGAGTATTTCAGGGTCTTACTCATTCATGATAACTAAAAACAAGATAATAAGAATGATAAATATCTTTCTAAGTGATCTGGAAAAAATAAGATGTGCCAATTCAAGAAAATATATTGTTCTCAGACAATTCAAAAAAAACGGTGCATAGCCAAAGCTATGAAGCTTTTTTTTTGAGAAGAATGAGGGCAATAGATACACTTTAATGGCTCAAATTATTTATGAAAGATCACTAAGGAATGGTGAAAAAATAAGTTACCGAACTGCTTACAGCCCTGATTGATCAGGAAGACGTTATTTTTTGTTCATTCCTAAAACACGTTTTTTTGTTAGAAGAACTCATTTCATCTTTAAATAATGAGTAGTTTTCACAAGCATTTAAAAAGACCAGATCAGTTCTTATGCTATATACCTAATTATCAAATATTTAACAACTCATTTTTTAATTTTTTACTTAAGCTGGTTTAACAATCAGTATAAACCGCTTACTCTATTAAAGTTTATAGTTAAATGAAACACCTAATATTAAAAAGTTTAGTTATTTCAAGCTTGCTGTTATTTGGCAA
This sequence comes from Microscilla marina ATCC 23134, assembly GCF_000169175.1. Taxonomy (NCBI): domain Bacteria; kingdom Pseudomonadati; phylum Bacteroidota; class Cytophagia; order Cytophagales; family Microscillaceae; genus Microscilla; species Microscilla marina. The sequence goes on along the minus strand of NZ_AAWS01000008.1, from coordinate 92,050 downwards.
CCTTATAGCTGCTCAAGCACAACCTCCCGCCCGCGAATATGGGTTTATCAACAAAAAAGGGAAAGTCATTGTCAAGATGAAATATGCCTATGCCGGCAACTTCTCCGAGGGTCGGGCGGTGATCAAAGTAGGCAAAAAATATGGATTTATCGACAAGAAAGGGAGAGAAGTGATCAAGCCCCAGTTCGATAAAGCCCTGGATTTTAGCGAAGGGCTGGCCGCAGTAAAAAAAGATGGCAAGTATGGCTTTATTGATAAAAAAGGAAAAATAAAAATAGATTTTCAATTCGAAAGGGCAGGTAAATTTTCGGAAGGACTTGCCGCTGCCCGTATGGACTACCGCTGGGGTTTTATAGACAAACGTGGGCGCAAAGTAATTGATTACCAATATACTTATGTCCGTCCTTTTAAAGAAGGGCTTTCAGCCATTAGCCAAAGCGGAAAAAGCGGATTTATAGACCGTGGGGGGCGCATTGTTATAGGACGCTTGTATCGTTCGGTGAGCGACTTTAACCAAGGGCTGGCTTTGGTAGAAAAAGGGCATAAAAAATACGGTTTTATCGATAAAACCGGTACCGAGGTAATTCCGCCTACCTACTACCGCGCCAAAAAATTTACAGAGGGGCTTGCTGCAGTTCAGAAAGATTTTAAATACGGTTACATAGACCTGACTGGTAACCTCACTATCAAAAACGACTATTCCAGAGTACAATCATTTAGCGAAGGACTGGCTTGGGTAAGAAAATCGCATAAGGCCAATTATGGCGCCATTGACAAAAACGGTAAAACCATTATTGAACCCCTCTACAAAAAAGCGAAGCGTTTTAGAGAAGGGTATGCTATAGTGAGCAAAGACAAGCAATACGGGGTAATTGACCGCAAGGGAAAAGTAATTGTTGACTTTAAGTATGACCTCATCCTCCACTTTCACGAGGGTATGGCTCGGATTGTAAAAATAAATGAAGAATACGAGACAACCATTGAGACGCCTATTGCTACTACTCGTAAGGTAAGAAAAAAACCACGAGTAATCACCACTTATGAGTATGGGGTGATCAACAAAAAGGGGCAAATGCTCATACCCACCAATTATGCCAGGTTAGGCAGTGTATCGGAAGGGTTGATAATGGCCAAAAAAACCAAAAAAGGACTCTACGGATATATCAACCTTAAAAATGAAACAGTCATTCCTTTTAAATTCAAAAGAGCCTATTCATTCTCAGATGGGCTTGCCGCAGTACGCACTGATAACTCTTTTTATGGTTATATAAACAAGAAGGGCAAGCTCGTAATACCTGCCACCTATGATCGTGCCTACCCATTTTCGGAAGGGCTCGCCGATGTGAAAGTCAACGGTAAGTATGGCTACATCAACAAACAAAGTAAACTCGTGATTCCTGCCATTTATAGCCTTTGCTATAGCTTTAAAAAAGGAGTAGCAAGGGTAAAAAGCAATGGCAAGTATGGCTTGATTGATAAAAAAGGCAAGCTATTATTGCCTATCGAATATGACTACATAAGCTATGTGAATGATGATTTGTTGGTGAAAGTTAAAAAAGACGAAAAGTATGGTTTTGCCAACATCCAAGGCAAAGTAGTGGTGCCTTTGCAATACAAAAAGGCGGGCAACTTTAGCCACGGATTGGCAAATGTAAATAAAGAAGGTAAGTGGGGGTTTATCAATACAACTGGCAAAGTAGTGGTTCCGTTTCAATACAATTACACCTATGAGTTTAGCGAAGGGCTGGCTGCAGTAAAAAAAGACGGAAAAGTGGGCTACATTGATACCAAAGGCAAATTGGTGATTCCGATCATGTACTACAACTATGGCAATAGATTTCATGAGGGGTTGGCATGGGTAAAGAAAACGCCTTTGGGAAAGTATGGTGCCATTGACAAAAAAGGTAAAGTAGTAGTGGATTTTGGCTATGCTGTAGGCTACCGCTTTAATAATGGGATAGCCATTGTAAAAAGAGCAAAGCTAAGAACAGGCAAGTATGGCGCAATAGATAATAAAGGTAAGTTAGTAGTTGACCTTAAGTATGACAGGTTATACTACCACGGCAAAAAAGGGTTACTAAAAGTCTCTAAGGTTACCCGTATAGTCTCTCAACCAATCAAGACAACCCCCACCAAAAGATATGTTACTACTTCAACACAGGGCATACTTAGCCCCAGGGGCAAATTGCTGATTCCACCAAAATACTACCGTTTGGGTACCCCTTCTAAAGGATTGGTAGTAGCCCGAAAAAAAAGTGGGGGGAAATACGGCTTTGTTAACCTAAAACACGAAGTAGCGATCCCATTTGAGTATGATTGGGCTGGCAGTTTTGGCAAAGAGGGGTTGGCACCCGTGCGTAAAAATGGTGAACGGGGGTATATCAACACCAAAGAACAATGGGTGATTCGTGGAGGCTATACTTCGGTAAGCGAGTTTTCGGAAGGGCTTGCCAGGGTGAGGAAAGATGGTAAGTACTATTTTATAGACAAGAACGGCAAAAATGTTTTAAGCGTTAATTATAGTTATGTTACTGCCTTTGAAAATGGCTACGCCAAAGTAGTAGAAAACAAAAAGTATGGCTGTATTGACAAAAAAGGTAAACTCATAGTGCCCTGCGAATATGACTATGTGATAGGAGTAAAAGAGGGCATTATAAGGGTGAAAAAAGACAGAAAATACGGAGCTGTCAATACCCAAGGCAAGCTCATAGTACCTTGCGAGTACGACTATGTAGCAGCCGCCAAAGAAGGTATTATTAGAATCAAAAAAGACAGAAAGTACGGCTATGCCAACCAAAAAGGCATCATTGTACCCACTCAATATGACCTTAATCTAGGCTTTTCGGAAGGACTCGGTAGGGTAGAAAAAGACGGAAAATACGGTTACGTCAACAAAACGGGCAAAATAGTGATTCCTCTCCAATACGATTACGCCACCAAGTATAGCCAAGGGCTTGCCGCAGTAAAAAAAGATGGCAGGTATGGCTACATCAACAAAACAGGTAAAACAATTTTGCCTTTTAAGTACCCTACTGCATTTGAGTTTTCAGAAGGGCTTGCCTGGGTAAAAGACCTTGGCAGCAATAAGTTTGGTGCCATCAATACCAAAGGCAAAATGGTCATCCCTCCTACTTTTCGCTACACCGAAAACTTTAAAAAAGGAACCTCTATAGCGAGCAAGGGCAGTTATGGTTCGGGGTATTATGTGGTAGATACCAAAGGAAAAACACTCACCACCCAAGCCTACAAGCAGATACGCAGGCTGGACAATGGTTTCTTTAAAATTACCCAAAAAACCAAAAAAGTCATTGAAGACCCACCAGTTGTAAGAAAAAAAGTCAAAAGGCCCAACATACGATATGGGTTAATTGACATGAAAGGCAAGGTAGTCATTCCGGCGAAGCACCATTACCTAGGGCGATACCAGGAAGGACTCATAAGGGTACAAGCCAAACGTTATGGCAAATATGGCTACTTTAACAAACAGGGCAAAGTGGTTATAGAGCCTCAATACCAGTATAGCGCCGACTTTTCGGAGGGGCTTGCTGCCGTAAAGCAAAATAAAAAATACGGATTTATCGACAAAAAAGGCAAGCTAGTCATTCCTATCCAATACGATTTTGCGGCTGGTTTTAAAGAGGGACTCGCCAGAATAAAGAAAGACGGTAAATATGGGTTCATTAACAAAAAGAATAAGCTAGTCATTCCGGCTACTTATGATTATGTAGCTGATTTTATCGCGGGGCTTGCCAAGGTACGAAAGGACAAAAAATATGGGTTTATCAACAAAAAAGGCAAGCTGGTCATTCCTATTCAATACGATTTTGCCTACTCTTTTGCTGAGGGGAAAGCTGCCGTGCGCAAAGGCAAATACTATGGTTATATCAACACCCAAGGGGAAGAAATTATCCCTCTAGTGCAGTCTTATTACCCCAGACAGTTTTCGGAAGGGTTGGCTTTGGTAAAGCAAGCGCGTAAGTATGGGTTTATCAACGCCAAAGGGGTGCTCACGGTTCCGATGCAATACGAAGGGGGCAGTTCTTTTAAAAACGGGGTAGCCCTCATGAAAAAAAATGACAAATGGGGAGGGATCAACACTAAAGGCAAAGTAGTGATTCCATTTGAATATGAAGATTACTATTCTTCTACTCAAAAACTATCTATCCTAAAAAAGAATGGCAAATGGGGAGCTGTGAATGCCAAGGGTAAAGTAGTTGTTCCTTTTAAGTACACCAAACTTAAACCATTCTCCAATGGATTTGCTGTAATAGGTGAAACCACCAAAGAATAATCAATGATAACCAATGCCCCTAAGAGCTTGTTTAAATTTTCGTTTATAGGAGACTTTATGATGAGTTTTCAGATTAGATGCGTCAAATTTTGAAGTAATAGCAGCGCTATTGCTGATAAATTTGACAATATATAATCAGGAAAGGCACGTAAAAGACCTAATTAATGATTTTTAAACAAGCTCTAAAACACCCAATCTGGCAAATGCTGGTTTGGGTGTTTTTTTATGGTGCCGAAAAAAACACACTGATTACCCTCAATAAATCACCTATCGTACATCTTTGGTTAATTGTGTACCAGTTTATGAGGTAATTTACCCTGATATTGCGGTAACTTTATTTTTTCGAAAAACTATGAAACAATTTACCCCTCAAACAACCTGGCAACCACCCAGCCACTGGCAACAGATAAGTACCATAGATGCCCACACTGGTGGCGAACCTTTGCGTATTATTGTAGATGGGTTTCCTGAGCTACCAGGCAACACTATTTTAGAGAAAAGGCGGTTTGCCCGCGAAAACTTAGACCATTTGCGTACTGCGCTTATGTTTGAGCCACGCGGACACGCCGACATGTATGGTTGTATACTTACCCCTCCTGTATCGCCCGAAGCAGATTTTGGCGTGTTGTTTATCCACAACGAGGGCTATAGTACCATGTGCGGACACGCCATCATTGCCCTTACTAAAGTGGCGTTACAAACCGGCATGTTGCCTCAACAAACCCCTGTAACTACTATAAAAATTGACACGCCCGCCGGGCTTATTACTGCTTTTGCTACTATAGAAAACGATGAGGTAACAGAGGTACACTTCCAAAATGTGCCCTCGTTTGTGCTAGAGTTAGATGCCGAAGTAGAAGTACCCGGGCTGGGCACCATTGCGTATGACCTGGCTTTTGGCGGGGCTTTTTATGCTTACGTGCAAGCCGACCAACTGGGGCTCAATTGTACCCCAGACGAATACAAGGAACTGATAGACAAAGGGATGGAAATAAAACATGCCATTATGAAAAGTCGCAAAATTGAACATCCTTTTGAGCAAGACCTTGGTTTTTTGTATGGAACCATTTTTATAGCTCCACCATTAGGCGACAGTGCCGACAGTCGTAATGTGTGCATTTTTGCCAACGGCGAAGTAGACCGTAGCCCTACAGGTACAGGGGTAAGCGGCAGGGCGGCTATTCATCACGCCCGCCAAGAGCTTGCTGTAGGCGAAAAAATGTACATCGAGAGTATTTTAGACTCACAGTTTTCGGTAAAAATAGCCCGCGAAATTACTTTTGGCACTTACAAAGCCATTATTCCCGAAGTATCGGGTACGGCATACCTTACGGGCAGTCACCAGTTTTGGGTAGACCCAGAGGATGCACACAAGGAAGGGTTTATTTTTAATTAGCTACTTGGGAGCCGACAAGGTTCTAGGCGTACCTTGTTCCACAGGCAATACACTACTGGCTGATTTTTTTTTAACTTCAGCCCTCGAATTAGAGGCAAGTTTGTAACTTTCGTTGAATAGCAAGTTACAAACTTGCTTCTATTGTCAGGTATAAAGCCCGGAGACTTAAACCAGTAAAGTAGAGGGCTTTCTTATAAAAAATGAGCAACCTGAAGCTTGTAAAGTACGAAGTTTCGATCGGGCGTGAAGACACTGCCCGAGGCGGAAATATGGCTTTTAGGAGGTATATTCTCCTAAATAGCCTTTTATCAGAAAACCCTGCAGTAAGGTACACCCTGTTCTAATAGGTAGCTATCAAATTTGATAGTTAGAAAGCATACTGGACAAATAGGCTAAACAACACAAAAGACAAGCTAAATACAATGCAAAAAATCAGAATATTATCCCGCCACGACGTACAGACAGCTTTGCCAATGGCAGATGCCATCAAAGCCATGCGCGAATCTTTTACCTGGCTATATCAACAACGGGCGCAACTACCCCCCAGAACTGAAATGGCGATCAAAGATGCCAACGCCGATGTGTTGATGATGCCTGTATACATCCCCGATTACCAGCAAATGGGGCTTAAAATAGCCAATGTTTTTCGAGAAAACCCCGCCCAAAACCTGCCCTTGATTCAAGGTTTGATGTTATTGATAAACACCCAAAACGGACAAGCAGAAGCCATCATGGATTCTACCTATTTGACCGCCATGCGCACTGCGGCAGGTTCGGCGCTTGCCACCGATGTATTGGCAAACCCAGATGCCCAAACCCTGGCAATTTTTGGTACAGGTGCCAATGCCATTACCCACCTTGAGGCCTTGTGCCTGGTACGTGACATTAATAAAGTGTATATTTTTGGCAGGTCATTGGCAAAAGCCCAGGCATTTGTGCAAGCCCAACAAGCCCACTGTAGCGCCCTGTTGGAAGCCACTGACGATCTGGCAGCATTGGCCGAAGCAAGCATTGTTTGTACAACAACCAGCGCCTCTACTCCCTTGTTTGATGCCAACTACATACAACCTGGCACCCACATAAACGCTATTGGCACTTATAAGCCTCACCTACGCGAAGTTCCGGGCAAACTGGTGGCAAAAAGTAGAATAGTAGTAGACTACCGTGAAGCGTGCCTGAAGGAAGCGGGTGATATTTTAATGCCTTTGCAAGAGGGTTTGATTGACGAACAAGACGTACTCGCCGAGTTGGGCGAAGTACTCACTACCGGTTTAACCATCCGCAAAAGTGCTCAAGACATTACTTTTTACAAATCGGTGGGGGTAGGTACCCAAGACCTGACCGCAGCACATTATATTTTACAAAAAGCCAATGAGTTAAATTTGGGCACATTACTAGAAGTTTAACTTGGTTGATCATCTGGTAAACAGTAAAATAGTGCCTTGATAGCCAATAATAACCAACAACCAGTAAAAATGACCAACGCTGACGAAAACAAAATCATTGCTTTGCTCAACAGCAACAACGAGGTAAACGTTACACTTGCTTTTCAGTTGTGCCAGGGAGCAGGTGGGCATTATAGCCCAAAATTAGCTGCTTGTTTGCAAAAACACCCCTTGCTTTGTGTACAGTATGGTTTTGAACAAACCTATACCCAACGCTTGACCCAACTAAAAATGGAGCAAAATACCTGGAGTACTTTGCCTAAAGAAATACTCCAGCTCACCCAATTGCAGGAGCTCAAGTTACGCAACAACCAATTACAGGCTTTGCCCCATACCATACACCAGCTGGGTTGCCTCACCTCTTTGAACTTGAGTAAAAATCGTTTGAGAAATTTGCCTGAAAGCATAGGACATTTGCAACACCTGCAACATTTGTGGCTATGGGGCAATCGTTTATCAGCATTGCCACAGAGTTTTGCCCAGCTTACCGCCCTTAAGGTACTCTACCTCGACAATAACCTCTTAACCACCTTTCCTCAAGAAGTAACGCAGCTTATTCATCTCGAAAAATTATTTTTGGGGGGCAACGATATACAAGACCTTTCTCCTGCTATAGGCAAACTCGTGCAACTCAACACTTTGTCGTTGGCAGACACTCTGATCAAGAAATTACCCGACGAAATAGGCAAGTTGAAGCAACTTCAGCAACTCAACTTTGAAAATAGCAAGCTCAAAGTTTTACCCAAAACGTTCGGTCAACTGGCTCAATTATCAGAGGTGTTTTTGGCCTACAATCAACTGGGGGCTCTTCCAGAAACTATAGGAGGCTTGTCGAAACTCAAAGAACTTCACTTGCAAGTAAACCGCCTGACTGGCTTTCCTAAAAGTATAGGAAAATTAAATTCTTTAGAAGTACTCGTGGCAGACGACAATCAGCTGGAAGTATTGCCCGCTGAAATAAACGGAATGAAAAACCTACGAAGTCTCTCGCTCAGTGGTAATCAACTCAAAACGCTCCCTATAAAGTTGACCCAACTGGAGCACTTGCACAAACTCAATGTATATAACAACCCCTTTGAATATATTGTACCCGAAATGATTCCCTGGTTAGAAGCCAGAGGCTTTGGAAACTCCGAAGAATTGCGACAACTAGCTGCTCAGATGTAGTTTTTTTCACCCCTTTTTTTCCTGTTCTCAACCCATATTGGGTCGTTTTTAGCCTATCCACTTACTTTTTTAATCGACCCAGTTTTTTGTTTTAAAACAATAATTTATTGTACAAATATACGATTATTTCACCCTTTATTTATACTATCATAGCATAGGTATATACTAATTTAACCCTGCCTTATGAAAAGATTCTTACCTGTATTACTTTGTTTATAGTTGGTAAGCCCAACGGCAACCATCCAATCATACTACACAACTAAAATAAAGACAATGCTAACTTTAAATCAATCAAAAAAACGCCACACTGGTAGGCAGCGAGAGCAACTTTTCACAATGCTAATGAAGCAAAACTCAAGAAAAGAATGGGTAAAAACTGCCACCCAAAAGTTAACAATGCTCTTATTGTTAATGATAGGTATTCTATGCCATGCCCATGCACAACTAAAGGTACAACCCAAAACACTTCCCCCTCCCCAGAAGCCTCATCAAGTTGATGATCACCAATGCTCAAGAATGCACGCCCACAAACAACATATACGGGAAAATCTGAAAAAAAAGGCAATGAAAATACGTGCCAGCCAACATATACAAAAAATGAGTCGGGCAGGTAGCCGTAAGCGCCCGTTTCACTTGTCTAGCATAGCTCCAGCAGGTGCCGCCAACAATCATGAAACGACAGAAACTGGCTGCCAATATACCCCCACTCAATTGGCTGGTTTGAGTACCAGTGCGTTGGTTGCCTTTTTGAAAGCAAACAGCGATTACGATTGTGTGGGAACCCCACTGTTTGAAATCGGAAACCATTTACCGAACCTGTTTTCCAATCAAAAGATTCAGGCAGTTTTTCAGGAAATATACAATTTGGGAGCAAGCTATGATGGAACCTTTGCCAGTGGTATATATGGCTTGCTCATCTACATGCATGCGGCTACTTATCAGGAGTTTTATAACCCCAACTATGTTACCCTCGATGCGGCCTCTAAAGCTTTATACAGCCAGGCATTGGGTGCGCTGTCGTCTAACAACCATTTGTTTGACCTGACCGATGAGGCTTTGTCGGTTTTGAAAGAATACTTTACTAACTGTGACTATGAAGGAGTCCGCCATCAACCGTTTGTTTTGAGTGTAGTAAAACAAGCAATGCGTAACCTTACTATCAACGATAACTGGAAACAGATTTCTGATAATAAACTGCTAAGAACTTATGTTGGATCATACAATGGTTTTTTCTTTTTGATGTTTCGTGGCAGTGGTGCTCCTAATGAGGGTGATAGTCAGTTTTGGACAGCCGTAGATAACGATCCTGAACTGACTTCTTTACTGGCCAGTGTTGGTAAAGACGCTGAACTATTGGCCAATCCCAACCTTGGTTTTATGGTAAACAATGCCGTGCAGGAGTTGAGCCGGATGGCGCACATTCCTGGGGTAATTAGTCAGATAGAGGGTGAGCTTGCTTCCATTATCAACCTTTACCCTCGCATGGAGATCAAGTGGTTTAAGGCAACGCTTGCTTTGAACCAATATGGCAATTGTGCTACTTATGGGCTTTGCGAAGGCGAAGAAGCACTTAAAGAAGAGCTGCACCGCTACCTTTTTCCAAATGAGTACTCGCTGGACGACGGCAAGTTATTGGTAAAAACTCCCTTAGGTCATAAAGAAGTACAGAAACTTTACCATGCGGCTAAAGAGGTACAGGCACAGTTTTTTAAAATGTTACAAACCGATCAACCCGTGGAAGGTGATGTAAATGAAACATTGAACATGGTAGTGTTTGGCTCTAAGAGTCAGTACGAGGACTACGCCTCTTATTTGTATGGCATTGACACGAATAATGGGGGCATATACATAGAGCGTCGGGCTACTTTTTATACCTGGGACCGTACCGTAGGAGTAGAAAGTTCGCTGTCGCTGGAGTCGCTTTTTCGTCACGAATATTGTCATTATTTGCAAGGTCGTTATCTGGTACCAGGCTATTGGGGCGAAAACGAAATTTATGACAACAACCGCCTGGTGTGGTATGAAGAAGGAATGGCTGAGTTTTTTTCTGGGTCTACTGCTTCCGATGGTATAAAATTGCTTGCCTCTAATGCCAATGTAGTGCGTGGTTTGGGTAGTAATTGGCCAAGCCTCACCGATTTATTCAATACCAGTTATACCAGTGGCAACTTTCACCATTATCACTATGGCAACATGGCTTGGTACTATTGGTATACCAATGATTTTAGTAAATTGAAAACCTTTTTTGAGCTGACCCGAAGCAATGACGTGGCAGGGTTCGACAACCTGGTAAACTCACTTAAGTCATCAGACGAAAGCCAATATCAAACCTTTTTGGGGCAAGTAAATACGAAAGTTGTTAACGGCAAAGAACCTAGCACCAAATGGTTGAACGACCTTCAGTTGATATTGGGCAAGCCATCCGAAGTAAAGGCTGAGTTTAGCCAAATCACTGGAATCCAGGATGTAACGGCAAGTCTGGAGACAAGCATGATCAATAAAAGATTCAAAATTACCGGGAGCATTACCGGAAAGGGTATTGCCAACAACAACGCCACTGCTGCCCAAAGCACAGGTGACGCTCTGAATGAGTTATTGAAGAACCTACGCAACAATAGCAAATTTAATAACTTCGACTACACTGTTGGCTACATTACCAATGTGAGCTTTGCTGGAGGAATACCCAAAGCTAACTTTGTGGTGACGGGACCTTTGCGCAACCCTAACATAAGCAAAGATGCTGCTGCCAACTTTAAGGCAAGCATGAGGGCAGTATTAGTTGGTACAGAGTTGCAGTTCATCGATCAATCAGTAGGTCAGATAAATAACTGGACCTGGAGCTTGATTGGGGGAGCGCCCGGCATAAGTAATGTACCTAACCCTGCAGTAGCATATAAAAATGCTGGCAGATACGATGTGGCTTTGACCGCCAACAGCCAAAATGGTACTACTAACACCACCAGTCGCAATGAGTACATTAGGGTATATGCCAAAAACAACGCAAACTATTGTACTCCTGCTACTCAAAATGACTTCACGTCTATTCGCCGGGTGCAACTGGCAAACATTGACCACGCTACCGAGGGTTTTCCTGCCAATGGGTATGCCGACCACACCTCGGTACTCACCGAGCTTACTCAAGGGCAGAGTTTCCAGCTAACTGTTACCCCATGGCATACCAGGTCAGACAACATAGGGGTGGGTGTCTGGATAGACTGGAACCAGGATGGTGATTTTGACGATGCTGGAGAACAAGTAATGATGCAAAAAGGACGATTTAAGGAAGTAAAGGCAATGATACAAGTGCCCACCAACGCAGTACGCGATATTGCTACCCGCATGCGGGTAAGACTTAATTACCGGGTAGGCGAAAATCCTCAAGCCTGTGGTAATGATAATTTTATTGGTGAAACCGAAGATTACTCGGTAGTAGTGATTAATGAAGCTATAGTTGAACAAGCGCCTGTGGCATCGTTTACTTCTGAGGTAAATTATACCATCCGGGGTGAAGCACTTAAATTTGAAAATACATCATTGGGCAACCCTACTGATATCTTGTGGGAGTTCCCTAATGGTAACCCTGCCACCAGTACAGCAAATAACCCTACTGTCACCTACTCTACTGCGGGGGTTTATCCAGTAATTTTGACGGCAAGCAATGTCACTGGACGCAACCAGGTCATTGGTTATGTAACAGTGCGCCAAGGTGGTGGAGTAGACGGAAACTATTGTACTGCTTCTCACAACCGCGATGATGTACACATCAACAATGTACAACTCAATACCATTAACAACAACTCAGGCTCTGGTACCAACGGCTACGAAGACTACACTGCGCAAAGTACTACCCTGTTACACAACAATCAATATGCATTGTCGATAGGTGCCACCAAAGACTGGGACCTCAATAGGGTAAGGGTGTGGATAGATTGGAACCAGGATGGAGATTTTAACGATGCCAATGAACGAGTGCTGGATGTAAGCGGAACAGGTGCTCCTTATAATACATTGGTTGCTGTACCTGCCAATGCCAAAGAAGGTGGCACCCGTATGAGGGTAAGGATTGCCTATGCCGACCATGCGGCACCGTGTGGAGCAGATGGCATAGGCGAAACCGAAGACTATACAGTATATGTAGCGCCTACACTCAAGGCTCAGTTTACGGCAAATAAAACAACCATCGATGCAGGTGAAAGCATCAGTTTTTCGGATGCCTCTACGGGCAACCCTACTGCCTGGAACTGGACATTTGCGGGAGGTTCATCTACCAGTAGTACATTGCAAAACCCCGTGATTACTTACAATACTCCGGGGGTATATGAAGTAAGTCTGACCGTAAGCAATGCCACAGGTGATCATACTCAAACTATAGCTGCAATGATTACGGTCACTGGTGACACTACCTGTACTTATTGTGCCGCTACAAGTAACGGTTCTGACTATGAGCACATTGCCAAGGTAAAGCTGGGGGACTTTGACAATGCTTCTGGTGCGGCTAACTATACCGACTTTACTGACAAAACTATTACGCTCTACGCAGGTACTACCCAAACCATAGCGCTTACACCAGGTTATTCGGGCACTGCTTATGACGAATATTTCAAGGTATGGATTGATTTTAACGGAGATTGTGATTTTGACGATGCCGGAGAACTTGTGTATGTTTCTGGAGCTACTAAAACTACCGTTACTGGCAATATTGAAGTACCTTCTGGAATAGTTAAAAAGACCCGTATGCGCATAGCCCTAAAGTACAATGGTGCTGCCAGTGCTGCCTGTGGAAGCTTTGCCCATGGTGAGGTAGAAGACTATACTGTGCATATTATAAGTGATGGTGTTAATCCTTTACCTGATTATTGCAAGGCAAGTGCACAGCAAACCAACACAGAACACATTACACGGGTGCAAATAGGCAACATAGATAATGAGTCTGCCTCTAGTGGATATGCCAATTACACGGATCAGACAACCAACATCATGCCTGGCTCAAGTCAGGATATTACAGTAACCCCAAGTGCTAGTTGGACAGACAGCAAGCTAAGTATATGGGTAGACTGGAACCAAGACGGTGATTTTGACGATGCCAACGAAGGCACAGTAGTAGAGGGAGTTGGTCCTTATACTGTACGTTTGACTGCCCCCAATAATGCGGCTATAGGCACCACCCGTATACGTATTCGCCTTTCTTACGGTAGCTCGTTAAGTACTGCCTGTGGAGATGGTTGGACAGGAGAAGTAGAAGATTATAGCCTCAATGTAAGCACTCAAATGGCGCGAACTACTCAGGCAAGCTATCGACAAAGGCAAGCAAAGGTATACCCTAACCCAACAACGGACGGACGCTTTACAGTAGAGCTACCTGAGGCACATCGTTTGTCTTTGGGTGATGTTGTAAAGGTAAAAGTGTTAGATTTAAGTGGTCATTTGAAGCAAACCTTTACTATGCAACAAGCCAAGGCTAATTTGCGCTTAAATAGCCTGACCAAGGGAATATATATGCTACAAATTATCACAAACCAACAGACATACACCCAGCAACTGGTAGTGAAGTGATGGCTGACCTTTGATATAAATAGATAGATGAAGTCCACTGATTGACATCTGACTTAAATTAAAAGTCACCTCAAACTTGAGGTGGCTTTTTTCGATTATAAGTACAAAGTTACCTGAGTAGATGCTCAAATTGGCTAATCGCCAGGATTGGGCAAACGCTATTTAAAAAAATCTCCCACACCTACTGCTCACCTTTTTATTTCTTTGGTTACCCCTTTCATTAGCTGAAACCCCTGTGTAAGCACTTCAGCAAGCCTTTTGAGTTCGGTCACTGTCCAGTGAGGGTCATAAGCTGAGGCAGGTCGGTTGTTGCCTCCAAACAACTTATCATACACTTGATTGGTGAGCCTATCTTTTTGTTGGTTGCCCAAAAAAAACTTGTTTACACTACGGGCAATGTCGCCAAAGAGATGCCACGCTGCCAAAAACTGTAAACAGTTGAAGTCTGCCTGCGGGTTTGACAACCAACCAAGGGCAAGGTCCAGGTGGTGCAATACAGGAGGATCGGCTTCTAGTTGAATTTGTTTTGTGTGGGCATATTGTTTCAATGCTTCTTTGCTGGAAAAAGTGGGCAGGAACGACGGGGTTTCAAGGTAAACCAAGTTGTGATCGGCTTGCACCCAAATAAGGTATTGGTCGGTTTGATGCAGGCGAAACCAAAGAAAGTAATAACTTTTTTTCATTTTAAATTGAATGAATTTTAAATACACTCCAAAACTTTATCGAATAACCCAAGGGTGGCTTTAGATGTTTTTGAGGTTTGGAAAATTGGGTAACCATTTGAACACAGCAGCTACCAGGCGACTGGTTTTCCTATCAAAATTATTGCCATTTGTATCGATTATCAACTTACCTAAAGCCCATAAAAACAAACAGTTATGTCCTTCAACCGAAAATAATTATAGCCTCAAGCAACCTTTGACAGCAAGTGGGGTGTCTTAAAGGCAAATACATTGAACCATATAAAATACCATAAAAACCATGAATAAATTTAAACAACTGCATCACACCCAGGTGGTGGCAGGCTACCTGATCGTGCTCTTTTCTTTACTCTCTATGACTACCCTGCCGGTATTGGCACAAGATGCCGGAGGCGGTTTCAACCTTGCAGTCAAGCATACCGGCATAGGCTTTGGCAATTCTAAAAAGTTTAATGGCATTAGACTAAATTATCGTGACTACCGTCTACAAAAAGTCAATGGGCTCAATGCCACTATCTGGACACCCTATGATATGGAGCAGGGCGAAGGAGGCAACGTCAATGGCGTGGCCTTAGGCGTACCACTCACTGGCGCCCGCAACATTAGAGGCATTGCCGTGGGAGTTGGTGTAGGTGCCACCGAGTCGATATATGGAGTAACCGTGGGTGTGCTGGGTGCCGGAGCTGGACGCAACGTAGTAGGCTTGGTCAACCTGGGTGGACTGGGGCTAGGCGCCGGGCACAATGTAAGTGGCTTGCTAAATATAGGAGGGCTGGGGCTGGGCGCTGGCAAAAACCTGACTGGAATAAATGTGGGCGGTTTGGCAGCAGGTGCCGGAAAAAAAGTGCAAGGCATCAACATAGGCGGGCTTGCTGTAGGGGCAGGCAAAGAAATCACTGGGTTCAACCTGGGCGGTTTAGCCGTAGGCTCAGGGGGCAACGTCAGTGGAATCAATGCCAGTTTTGGGGTAATAGGCGCAGGCGACAAAGCACAAGGACTCAATATAGGCGGTTTAGCCGTAGGCGCGGGCGACAATATTGCAGGCATCAACCTAGGTGGGCTTGCCGTTGGAGCAGGTAAAAACGTATATGGAGTCTCAGCTTCGGCCATTGCAGTAGCCTCGGGCGAAAGAACCGTGGGGATAAACGTGGCTGGAATAGCCGTAGCTGCGGGTAGCCAGGTATATGGGCTTAACCTTGCCGGAATAGCCATAGGAGCAGGCGACGAGGTAAAGGGGATCAACATAGCTGGGGTAGCCGTAGGCGCCAAAAAACTCAGCGGGCTGTCAGCAGCATTGGTAGTAGGTGGCAAGTATGTACGTGGTGTTCACATAGCTCCTGCTTACCTCAATGTAGTAGATGGAGGTACTATGAAGGGGCTTGCCATTAGTGCATTTAACCACATCAAGGGTAAGCAAAAAGGGGTAACCATTGGTATCTTTAACTACGCCCGTAAGCTCAAAGGTTTTCAGTTTGGTTTGCTCAATTATGTCAGAGACAATCCTTTACTGCTTCGTTTAATGCCTATTATGAATTTTAGTTTCAAAGATTAGCGCATCGTTTTTAATGTACAATCAACCTCTGATCTGGCAAAAGCTGGGTGAGGGGTTGTCTGTTTTTACGATGAAGCCAATGCTCAATCAAGACCGAGTTTAGGGCTTGTTCCTTCTGGCGTTCCCAACGTTTTTTTTTCAAAAGACCTGGCTCATCACAAAAAACATTTCACGGGCAATTTGGCGACACCTTTCGTTGTACTGCTCGCTTTGTTGTGCAGTGTTGTCATAAGCCTTGGGGTCTTGGTAAGGCAATGAAAAACGCGCTTCAGCCCCGGTTACTATAGGGCAACCCTGGTCTGCCTGGGTACATACCATCAAAGCCGCAAAACTTTGGGTAGGGTTTGTGGCGTGCGTATACACTTTAGAGAAAGCTTCTATTGTAGGAAAATGGGCACCATAACGGCACTCATATACAGGGTTTTCGTCTGCACTTTGGCAAACAATCTCAATGCCTGCTGTTTGTAAGGCAGTTACAGCATTGGGGTGAAAAGCAGTAGACTCAGTTCCTCCCGAAAAGGAAGTAAACCTTTGAATATGATAAAAAGCAGCGGCTATCTGTAGCCAAATTTGTCCCAAATGGCTCCGGCGCGAATTGTGGGTACAAATCACTATTACCTGTACAAGCTGATTTGCATTCAGTTTTTGGCGAATGTATTGGCTCACTTCTTTGAGCTGGTGCTGACGCGTGGCAGGTATCTGTTCAAACTCTTGAGTAACCTCTGCCAAATAGGCCGCCAAACCAGGATAAAAAATGGAGGTTTTCATTGCTATAGTTATTTTAAAGTTGTGCAGGCAAGGTAGCAATAAACAACCAATAACAAAACACACTCAATAAGTAACAAGGTACAAGTAAGAAGGAACCTGTACCTTGAGGCATCATTTATTTACAAAATATAATCGGTACGCAAAAAGCTGGAATGTCCTTCTTTTACAATGCTCCGCACAATATCTTTGTTACTTTCCTGGTCTTTGGTGGCTACAATCGCCCGGATAGAAAACACCCGCAAAGCATCAGATACCGAAAGGGTGCCCTCTGCCGAATCTTTACGCCCATTGAAAGGAAACACATCGGGTCCCCGCTGGCATTGTGCATTGATGTTGATCCGGCTTACCTGGTGATACAATTCATCTATGAGCTCGGCAATCTTTTGAGGGTCACGCCCAAAAATACTTGCCTGCTGCCCAAAATTAGAGCTGACCACATACGCGATCACTTCCTCTATGTTGTCATAAGCCACCACTGGTACTACCGGGCCAAACTGCTCTTCGCGGTATACCCGCATTTGGTCATTGACTGGGTAAAGTATTGCCGGATGAAAATAGGTTTCGTTTACCTCGCCTCCACCATATCCGGCATTCACTACTTGTGCCCCGTGTCTTTCAGCATCCTTTACCAACCCTGCCAAATAATCGGTTTTGCCAGGTTCTGGTAATGGGGTAAGCTTTACCCCTTCGTCCCAGGGCATACCGGGCTTTAGGTGGTTTACTGCCTCGGTAAATTTACCTAAAAACTCTTCTACTATAGAGCGATGCACAAACAGAATCTTAAGAGCAGTACAACGTTGCCCGTTGTAAGACAAGCTCCCCGTAACACATTCGGCTACGGCATTCTCCATATCAGCATCAGGCAGTACAATGCCAGGATTTTTAGCGTCCAGTCCTAGTACCGAGCGCAACTTGTGGGGTTTGGGATGCATTTTTTTCAGGTCATTGGCGCCTTTATTGGTGCCAATAAAAGCAAAAGCGTCTACTTGCCCGGTTTCCATCAACGCCCCTACCGTATCTCTGCCCCGACCATAGATAATATTAATTACTCCTTTCGGAAAAATATCACAAAAAGCCTTGAGCAAAGGTCTGATCAGTAAAACCCCGTACTTGGCAGGCTTAAACACCACCGTGTTGCCCATGATCAACGCAGGAATTAAGGTGGTGAAGGTCTCATTCAACGGGTAGTTGTAAGGCCCCATACAAAGGGTAACTCCTAAAGGTACTCGACGAATTTGGGCAATGACACCGCTTTCTATTTCAAATTTTGACGAACGCCTATCCAGGTCTTTCAGGGCATTGATGGTGTCTTGAATGTATGTAACCGTGCGGTCAAACTCTTTGGTAGAGTCAGCCAGGGTTTTGCCAATTTCCCACATCAGCAACTTCACTACTTCATCGCGTTGTTTTTGCATTTCAGTTACAAACACCTCCATATATTGAATGCGTTCTTTTACTTTAAGCGTAGGCCAAAAGCCTTGTCCTTTATTGTATGCTTTGTGGGCAGCGGTCAGGGCTTCCAGCGACTCTTTGGAGGTAAGCAAGGGACTGCTACCAATTATTTTTTGCTGATAGCCTTCCATTGTCTCAATGCATACTGGCGACTGCACCTGGTTCATTGGTCCCTGCCACTGGCGAAGTTCCCCATCAATCAGGTACTCGCGCTGTTCTATAAATTCATTGATTTGATATTGGGTAGGAATGTCTTGTGCCGCCGGAAATATGCTCGGCATAGTAGTAATTGTATCCATTTTTTGATTGTATAATTTTTATATTGATATTCTAAATTCACCATCAAAAAGCTTGTTTTCCGATAAAAAACAAAACACTCAACTACTCTTTATTGATATTTTTGCATTTAAAATTCACTTATTGCACAATATGAAGGTTATTTTTAATTTTTCTACACAGAATAAAATTTAAATTAAATCAAAAAAAACAATACTACATTTAATCATAACAAACAAAAACAGCATAAAATTAAGTTAAATAATATTTTACAAAACAAAAACCAACACAGGCAATAAAATAAGTAAACACAAAATGCATGGCAACCACCTGTATTTTAATTAAACTAAGTAAATGTGATTTATACGGCTTTAGGCATACACATACATTTGCCTGATAAAACCAACCAACAAAGCCTTCCGTACACACAGATATTGGCTTGCAAGGAGCACTATCACCAGTTTGTAACAAGCATTGCCAAGCTATGAAATATATTATTGAGCTAATAAAAAACAATCACTATGCAGTTAGAAACCATTTACCAAAGCAGGTATCAATCCATTGCTGTAGAGAAAAGCTTACAACTAGGGCATCAGGAGTGGTACCAAGACACGGTTGATATGAGTGATGATGAATACCGTAAAGACCTTGGACAGTTGGTACGCAAATTAGAGCGCCAAAAAATCCCCCAAAAGTGGCTAATTAATTTAAGTGGGTTTCATTATATCATGAGTCCCGAAATGCAAGAATGGCACAGCCTAAACGTATTCCAAAAGATATTTGTAGGGCAAGAGTTTTACTTTGCTGTGCTCAGCAATGGAGATTTTGTCAATGACCTGGCGGTAAGCCAGACTTTTGACGAAACAGGGAATTTAATTTTAACTACCAAGTATTTCAAAGAAGAAACACCTGCCTACGCCTGGTTGCTCGACTTTGCTTAGCATCTCGCTTTCACGCTTAAACTATAAAACCTCCTGGCTTACTTTTTCCAAGAAACCAAGGAGGTTTTTGTTTGATTATACACGGTTTTCCCTTCATCGATTCACCCTTCTTTTCAGTTTAGCTCCTCTTAGTAATAGTGCCAAAATAAATTTACATTTTTAACGTCATCTTTCGCTGACAGAATTCGTTAAAAAAACTTGCCTTAGCGCTGCTATGACGCCGTCCCGCAGGACTGGCTCAACATCCACTGGATATTGCCCTGCCTCTCCTGACAACAAAATATTTTGACGTTACTATAGAACTTTATTTTTACACCATTCCTTAGGGCTACGCATCTACCCCCAAAAGCACATTAGAAACATTGACTTCAAACAAGTACTTGGCTATCTGTATTCTCTCCTGTCAATTATCCCTTAAAAATAGTTAAAAGTTAGAAAATTTATAGAACTTTGCAACCACGATATGACAAACACAATCACAGAAGAATTATAAAGAATAAAACAGACTTTATTATATGTACTACAATTCCATCATCGAAACAATAGGAGATACTCCTTTGGTAAAGCTTGGCAAGATAGCTGAGGGTATCAAAGGAACTATATTGGTAAAAGTAGAATACTTTAACCCTGGCAACTCAGTAAAAGACCGCATGGCCATTAAAATGGTAGAGGATGCCGAAAAAGCCGGATTGCTTAAACCAGGGGGCACCATTATAGAAGGTACATCAGGTAATACCGGAATGGGGCTGGCACTGGCGGCTTGCGCCAAAGGATACCGTTGTATTTTTACTATGGCCGATAAACAGTCTCAGGAAAAAATAGATATACTAAGAGCTGTAGGTGCCGAAGTACACGTATGCCCCACCAATGTAGCCCCCGAAGACCCTCGCTCTTATTACTCAGTGGCAAGCAAGCTCAACGAGGAAATTCCTAACTCGTTTTATCCCAACCAATACGACAATATGTCAAACTCAGTGGCCCATTATGAGACCACTGGCCCTGAGATATGGAAACAAACCGAACACAAAATCACTCATTTTGCGGCAGGTGTGGGTACGGGTGGCACCATTTGCGGTACCTCTAAATACTTGAAAGAACAAAATGCCAATATTGTATCGGTAGGAATAGATACGTATGGTTCGGTATTTAAAAAATATAAAGAAACCGGCGAATTTGACGAAAACGAGATTTACCCTTACCTGACTGAAGGCATTGGCGAAGATATTTTGCCTAAAAATGTAGATTTTAGCATGATTGACACCTTCGTAAAGGTAACCGACAAAGACTCTGCAATTATGACCCGACGCCTGGCGCGCGAAGAAGGGCTGTTTGTGGGTTGGTCGTGTGGGGCTGCCGTATATGGTGCCCTGGAGTATGCCCGTGAAAACCTCAAAGAAGAGGACACAATGGTGATTATACTGCCTGACCATGGTACCCGCTACCTTGCCAAAGTATACAACGACGAGTGGATGCGTGCGCATGGTTTCTTAGAGGAGCGCTCTTTTGCTACAGCACGCCACATTGTATCGCGCAAAAACGGAAGTGGCAAGCTGGTTACTATAGACAAAAACTGTAAAGTGGCTGACGCTATTTCTACGATTACCAAAGAAGGAATTTCTCAGATTCCGATTACAGATGGTGAACATATTGTAGGTAGTTTGAGTGACTCTAAGATTTTGGCTAAATTGATAGAGTCGCCCGACATCAAAAATCAATCCATAGACACTTTTATGGACAAACCGTTTACCTTTGTGGCGATGGACAACACCGTAGATGTGCTGTCATCGTTGATCAACAAAGACAACCCTGCCCTGATGGTACGTGACGATGAAAACCAAATCCATATCATCACCCAAGCCGATTTGCTTACTGCAATGACAAGTTAAAACGGGTTTGTTTCTCTAAAAAGGTAAAAGCCTTGATAGTTGGTGAGCTATCAAGGCTTTCTTTGTTTGGGCAAGACGTGGTACTGAGTGCTCCAGAGTTAAAAGCCCCGACAGGTAACTACCCTTTTATATCACGTTGATTTTCAGTAACTTATAAAAATCGCAGTTAAAAAATTACTCGGTTTACCTATACTCAGCCTGGGAAGTTACATTTTATTTCTGGATTGGTTAATGCTGCTCTTCACGCACAATCAAAGTAAGGTTGCGAATGTTTTTCACCCGATACTTTACCCCTTTGCGCTTGCTGGGCAAGGTAAAACCTATTTGAATATCAAGCAGTTGTATGCCTTTAGGCAAATCGCGGTGATAATAGTGACGATCAGATATTTGGGTAATGATAAACCCTTCAATATCAAATTGTTCTATGATCATTTTCTCTACCTCTTCTTCGGTAAAATTGGTGGTATTCATCAACTCTTCCATAAGCGATTTTACGCAGTTTTTTTACGCCTGTAAAAATCTGGCATTTTTTTATAAAATCAATGGATTATCAAGTAAAATTAGCGATAAGTAATAGGGTACACTGTAGAACTTGTTGCCTCAAAAAACTGACTGTATAATTTCTATAAACAATTCTTACCTTAACTTAAGCATTACCAATGTAAGTACGGCAAGTATGACACCCACTACCCAAAAGCGGGTCACAATTTTGGCTTCGTGATACCCTTTTTTCTGGAAGTGATGGTGCAAAGGAGCCATCAGGAAGACGCGCTTTCCTTCGCCAAATCTCTTTTTGGTATATTTAAAATAACTTACCTGAATGATTACCGAAAGGTTTTCGGCTAAGAAAATACCGCACATCAAAGGAATCAACAACTCTTTGCGTACCGACAAGGCAAGCACGGCAATGATCCCTCCCAGCGAAAGGCTGCCCGTGTCGCCCATAAATACCTGGGCAGGGTAAGAGTTGTACCACAAAAAGCCAATGCAGGCCCCCATCAGTGCCGAACAAAAAATTACCAGTTCGCCCGAATTGGGAATATACATAATGCCCAAATATTTAGAAAAGATAGCATTGCCCGATACATAGGCAAATATAGCAAGTGTAACCGCTATGATTACCGAGGTGCCCGCAGCAAGCCCATCTACCCCATCGGTAATATTGGCACCATTAGATACAAACGTGATAATAAATATAGCTACCATCACATACAAGACCCAAGTAAGGCTTTTGGGCAAAAACGGAATGATTTTGCCGTAGTCCAGTTCGTTGTTTTTAAAGAAAGGTACGTTTACAGCATTAGACTTTACGTCTTTGTACCGTTCCTGGTAGCCATCTACAGGTACCGATATGTTGTACTCTTGAGTAGCAGGGTTGTAATACTGGCGGACTTTTACATTTTCGTTAAAGTAAAGCACCAAGCCTACAATCAAGCCCAACCCCACTTGCCCAAAAATTTTATACTGTCCCTTGATTCCCCGATCGCCAACCAACCAGCTTCTTTTCTTTTTTACCAACTTGGTGTAGTCATCCAAAAAACCAATGAAACCCAGCCAAAGCGTAGAAATCAATAACAAAATAACATACACATTGTCCAAACGGGCAAACAACAGCGTAGGAATTACAATAGAACCAATAATGATGAGCCCTCCCATAGTAGGCGTCCCTTGCTTGCTATCTTCGCCTGGCAAACCCAATACCCTGCTTTGCTCTTTTACCTGCATTTTTTTGAGTAGGTTGATCAGGCGTCTGCCAAAAATTGCCCCAATCAGCAAGGAAATCATAATGGTCATACTTGCCCGAAATGAGATGTATTTGAACAAAGTAGCGCCCGGAAACTGGTAATTGCTTTCTAAGTAATCGAATAAGTAGTATAACATTGAGTTTGCTTGTAGTTTAGATGTCGTTTCCCGTAAAGGGTATTTTCGTTTAGTTTTTATTGTTTGTTATCACTCACAAGTAAGGGTAATTTAAGTAGTAGCAGCATGAGCTACTTATGTGCGCTATTTTACTGCAAAATGCCTTAAGCACTAGCCGATCGTCAAACGGATGACGTACCCCGGCAATCTCCTGGTAAGTTTCGTGTCCTTTGCCTGCCACCAAAATAATGTCTTGTTTTTGGGCTAGTTCACAGGCTTTTCTGATGGCATCCTTTCGGCTTGCAATCAGCGAGGTTTTAGGTTCATCATCAATAGAGACCCCCTCCTGCATGTCTTCCAGTATTTGCATAGGCGGCTCATTTCGCGGGTTATCTGAAGTAAAAATAACCACATCGCTGTATTGGCAGGCAATCTGAGCCATGATAGGGCGTTTGCTGGCGTCGCGGTTGCCCCCACACCCTACTACCGTAATAATTTTTTGTCCGCTTTGACGCAATTCAAAAATGGTTTGTAATACATTTTCCAAGGCATCGGGGGTATGCGAGTAGTCGACAACCCCAGTAGCGCCCGATTCGCCAATAATTTTCTCAAACCTGCCTGGAACCGACTGCAAACCCGACAGCAAAGTAAGCGTTTCGGTGGTATCTTCGCCCAAAAGTACTGCAATGGCATAAATGCCCAACAAGTTGTAAGCGTTAAAATAGCCAATCATCTGAAACCACACCTCCACATCATCTATCTCCATAAACAACCCCTGCAGCGAACTCTCTACCACCCTTGCCTTAAAGTCGGCAAATTGCTTGAGGGCAAAAGTGCGTTGGGTTTTGGCCACAGTATTTTGCAGCATTACCATGCCACGTTTATCGTCTGCGTTTATCAAGGCAAAAGCCGTAGGCGGCAGCTGATCAAAAAACTGTTTTTTGGCGTTGATATAATTGGCAAAAGTTTCGTGAAAGTCTAAATGATCATGCGAAATATTGGTAAAAGCCGCTCCCGTAAAATGCAACCCAGCAATGCGCTCTTGTACCACTGCATGCGAGCTTACCTCCATAAAGCAATGTGTACACCCTGCTTTTACCATTTCGGCAATCAGGCGATTGAGTTCCAGTGGGTCGGGCGTAGTAAGCCGGGCAGGTAAGGCAGTATCGTCAATGTAGTTTTGAATGGTAGACAATAATCCCACCCGGTAACCAAACTTACGAAACAATTGGTGTAACAGGGTTACCGTAGTAGTTTTGCCGTTGGTACCTGTAATCCCCACCAGCTT
The DNA here is from genome assembly GCF_000169175.1 of Microscilla marina ATCC 23134. NCBI lineage: Bacteria > Pseudomonadati > Bacteroidota > Cytophagia > Cytophagales > Microscillaceae > Microscilla > Microscilla marina. The sequence continues at coordinate 67,474 of NZ_AAWS01000008.1, read as the reverse complement.
GAGCTTTTTCGAGGGATGATCATAATAATTAGACGCCAGCCAGCCCAACGCTTTGGCGCTATTGGCTACTTGAATATAAGTGGCCGAATCGCTCAGGTTTTTGGGGAACGTTTCGCATACGACGACTTTGGCACCCAACGCTACCGCTTGCCCAATGTATTGGTGTCCGTCTGCCTGTGTACCTTTTACTGCTACAAACAAGTCGTTGGCTTGTACCTTACGAGAGTCAAAATGAATGTTTTCAATAGATTCAGGAGCGTTTCCTCTGGTTTGGATAACTTCTATATGATGGAGTAATTGTTTTAAATTAGTCATTGCCTGTCATTCTTCTAATAGTGTTTTACCTCATGAGTTACTGAGTAGTATTGTCGAGGTAAAATTTATTGCAAGGTAAGAGAAAAAATGGCAGATTGTAAAACTGGCTTTAGGTTTTTTTGCATAAGATAAGACGAAAGTCAGACAAGGCTGGATAAAATCATTATCAAGCTTTTTTACCTTGGCGGTAACGGTCAAACCCTCCCAATTGCCACAAATACAACTTACCCTTTAGTTTTATCAGCTTCACCGCTTGCTGAAAGCTTACCTTGCCCCGAAAAACAATGCGCAAGTCAATGGTTTGTAATGACTTACCGTAGCGTTTCGAGGCATCTACTACCACCTTGTCAAACTTGACCATTTTCCAGTTAATTTTAAAAGATTGTTGTTTTTGTGCCACCCAATGGGCAATGCGTTGTTGGTACAGTTGGTCACTCTCTGCCCTTTTTTTGTTGATATAATTAGGGTAGTGATTGATCAGGTCTGAAACCATCATAGCTGTAGCACGATCGGTAAACAAAGCAGCCATTTGATCGGGCTTGAACTGTTGATAGTTTTGCACCACCTTTTGGGCAAATGCTTGGGGCGACAACTGCTTGGGCTGGCAACTGTTAAGCCAGCACCCCAAGACTAAGAACACCCATGTTTTAGCGTACAAAAATAAAGATTTGCGCATCTCCTGATGGGTTTATTGTGGGTGATAAACTACGCCAATGAGTACGCCATTTTTATACGTTGGCACTAAATTATACTCATCTTTTTTCAGGCAAAACTCGATGTCTTCGTCTAGCCCCAGGCGCTGCAGACGGTTAAAGTGTAAGCCTTCTTTCAAAAACTCCTCCATATTGGTTTCGTGGGTTTGGTAAAGGCTTTGTACGGCTACTGCCGAATCGTTTGCCAGTTCAGTTTCGTTTGCCAGCAAATGAGCCACCGCCCCCGCAAAAAGGCTGTCTTCGGTGTTGATGCGCCCCTTCCATCCAGCACAAAGCAGTAAAATATCCTGGCTTTGGGCACGCAAATATGCTACTACCGCCGACATATTAATAAATGCGCCAATAATAATTTCGTGCGCTGCTATAGATTTGGTAATTGCCAGCGTACCATTACTGGTAGTCATGGCCAGTTGCTGCCCTGAATAATCGTGCTTGAGGTAGTTGAGCGGAGAGTTGCCCAAATCAAAACCACCCGGCTTTTTACCATTGCGTTCAGCGGCTGTCAGGTAACCTTTTTCTTTCAATGCCGAGCACTCTTTGAGTGTAGCCACTGGGGTAATACGGCTGATCCCATTGGCAAGTGCCGATACCATGGTAGTGGTTGCTCTGAATACGTCTATTACTACTACCACCTTGCCTTCCAGCGAATAATGCTGTAGTAAGTCGGGGGTAAGACAAACTTCTAATTGTTTCATTCTCAGTTGTTAGCTTGTATAGGAATTAAATGTTTTTGAGTGGGTAAATCAAGTAAATCATCGTTGATAACTTGTCACCGCTTGGCGATTTAGATTTATACACAAAAACTCCCCCTTCAGTAAAATAAAGGGGGAGTTTTTGACTTGTCGTCTGAAGCTTGTCGCCTAAATGAATGGCAATTTAATCACCTCAGCCTTAAGTTGTTTGTTGCGTACCTGCACCATTATTTCATTGCCTGGTTTGCTTAGTTCTTTGGTTACATAACCCAAGCCAATGCCAATATTGAGCGAGGGAGACATAGAGCCAGAAGTTACCTTGCCTATGTTTTTGCCATCGGTGTCCAGCAATTCGTAACCGTGGCGGGGAATGCCCTTATCTACCATCTTAAAAGCTACCAACTTGCGTTTGACACCTTCTTCTTTCTGTTTTTTAAGCGCTTCAGAGTTTACAAAATCTTTGGTAAACTTAGTGACCCAACCCAAACCAGCCTCTAGTGGCGAGGTAGTATCATCTATGTCGTTGCCATACAAACAATATCCCTTTTCAAGACGCAAAGTATCGCGTGCTCCCAAGCCAATGGCCTGAATGTGGTAGTCTTTGCCTGCTTCAAATATTTTGTTCCAAATAGTTTCGGCGTGCTCATTAGGAACATATAGTTCTACTCCGCCCAAGCCAGTGTAGCCAGTTGCCGAGATAATAACGTCGGGCACTCCAGCAAAAGTAGCTTTCTCAAAAGTGTAAAACTTCATATCGTCTAGTTTTACGTCGGTAAGCGACTGTAGGGCTTGAGTGGCTTTAGGGCCTTGTATAGCAAGCATAGAGGTTTGGTCAGACAAGTTGGTCATCTCTACCCCATAAGTATTGTGTTTACTTATCCAATCCCAGTCTTTTTGTACATTAGAGGCGTTTACTACCAGGTAATATTCATTTTCGGCAATCATATAAATCACCAAATCATCTACAATACCGCCCTGGTCGTTGGGTAGGCAAGAGTATTGCACCCTGCCAGGGTAAAGCTTAGAAGCATCGTTTGACGATACTTTTTGGATAAGGTCTAGCGCTCCTTCGCCTTTGAGCAAAAATTCGCCCATGTGCGATACATCAAACACCCCTACGTTTTCACGCACCGCAAAGTGTTCTTCTTTGTCTGAAGTATAACGAACGGGCATAGAGTAGCCAGCAAACTCTACCATTTTACCCCCTAGAGCTACGTGAATGTCGTTGAGGGCAGTTTGTTTTAAATCGGTGGTTTTTAAATCCATAATTATATAAAAGCTAAAGGAGTTTGATTCAATAAATGTCCAGCTTTGGCAAAAGTACTCTCAACAGATAAAGAGCGTCACCGCGAAAACGAACAGTTATTACGATCAGGTTCCAAAATGTCAATTCTTTAGTTGAAAAAAATAGAAACACCAACACCCTGTCAAGACGAAATGCTCTTTAGTCGTGTGTTTCAGTTTCAATTTTAGGGCTTTTTTTGTTGGAAACCAACCACAGATAAATTTCTGCTCAGATGTGGGTAATTTTGTGTAAAAAAATGGCGAGAGATTTTTATATTTTTGCTGGATTATTGGAAATTTTCAAAACTTCGCTGGCTTAAGGCGTAGCGCAGTGTAACTTAAGCCTACTCTACCCAGCTAAAAAAATATCACCCTCGCCTGTGTGTCTTCACCATAGCCGTCAGGCTACTATCTTTTTTATCCCTGAAACATCTTTCAGTATCCAAATTTTGGCGATTCGATCAGCGTGTGGGGATACTCGCTGAGGCGGTGACGGTATTTTTAAGTGATTTTTTTACTATGCTCCTCCCTGACAGGTGTTGGTCTGGCTAAAGCCTTAAGACCAACACGGGGAAGTTGTTTTTTGGGTTGAATTGTCTACAACAGCATCTTTCGCTGGTTAAGGCATCACTTATGCCTGGCAGGTGTTGGTCTGCCTAAAGCCTTAAGACCAACACGAGGAAGTTGTTTTTTGGGTTGAACTGTCTACAACAGCATCTTTCGCTGGCTTAAGACATCACTTATGCCTGACAGGTGTTGGTCTGCCTAAAGCCTTAAGACCAACACGAGGAAGTTGTTTTTTGGGTTGAACTGTCTACAACAGCATCTTTCGCTGGCTGATTAGGTCTTTTACGCGGTTTTTCTGATTATATATTGTCAAACCAAACAAAAAAGCCCTGTCTTTGATCAAAACAGGGCTTTTTGGAATTTATTTGCAATTGATAGCTAATCACTACTCTTTTGCTTCATCTGTAATCATAATTGCCGGAATCTGTTTTTGCGCTACCAAGTTGTTAAATTTAGGCACATCCTGACTGATGACCCCTTTCAGTTTGTTGAGTTGCACATTAATTTTAGCTGTAAGATCTTTTTTTACCTGCACCAAGCCACGGGTAGGTCTGCTGTCGGCAAAGCCAGCATAAGTGGCCAGTGTACTTAGTTTGTTGTTTAGGCGAATGGGGTAGTTCAAGGGATCTTGTGGACTACGGTTTTGGGTTTGGTACAATGCCTTCTCTATAGTACTTATCTTCTTGATCATTGCCTTGCCCATTTCCTTGACATCCTTCATTTTGTCGTTGTCACCCAGGCGAGCCATTACCCCACCAATGTCTTTTTTCATCTTGCGGATTTGCTTGATTGCCTGGTGGGTTTCGGTGAGCTTGTCACGTACTTCTACCAAAAACTTAAACTGTGCTTCAAGGTCGGCCTGCGATGCCTCAATGCGTGGGTCTTTGACAATCTCAAATTCCTGCGTTTGGGTTTTACCTGCGGCCGTTAGATGCACCTTGTATTTGCCTGGCACAGCCTTTGGGCCTTTGGTGCCACCAAACCATAACACCATGCCCTTGAAGCGTTCGGCACCCTCATAGCGCATATTCCAGCGAAAGCTGTTGCTGCCTTTTTTTACCTTGAGTTTTCTTACGGTTACCCCATTTTCTTTGCGTGGTTTTTTACTCTTATTCTTTTGGGTGGTGTACTTAGCAATCAACTTACCATTGCCATCCATCAACTCTAATGTGACAGGTTGGTCTTTGCCCGGTTTATCTTTAAGATAATAGCGAATGCTCACCCCACGCGAAGCCCCACCACTGTAAGTGCTGTTTGGTTTGAACAAATAAGCGGTGCTTTTCTTTACCTCATCGTTGAACTGGTGCAAAGGAGTCAAATCGTCTAAAATCCAAAAAGCACGCCCTTGAGTAGCGGCAATCAAATCGTTGTTTTTGATGGCAAGGTCAGTAATAGGCACTTGGGGCAGGTTCAACTGAAGTGACTTCCAATTAGCCCCATCGTCCAGCGACATATACACGCCATACTCAGTGCCAGCATACAGTAAACCTTTGCGTTTGGGGTCAGCCCTTAGTACCCTGGTAAAATGGTTGTCCTTGATTCCGTTGGTAATTTTCTTCCAGGTTTTGCCATAGTTGGTAGTTACATACAAATAAGGTTTAAAATCGTCTAACTTGTAGCGCGTGCCCGCGATATAGCAACCACCCTTGATGGTTGGGTGAGGCTCTACGCTGTTAATCATCACCCACTCAGGCATTCCTTTAGGCGTTACATTTTTCCAGGTTTTGCCCCCATCACGGCTCACGTGCATCAAACCATCGTCTGAACCTGCCCATAACAAGCCTTTTTCGTAAGGCGATTCGCAAGCCGCAAAAATAGTCCCGTAATACTCTACACTGGTGTTGTCTTTGGTGATAGGCCCCCCCGACGATTTCATCTTGGTAGTGTCGTTTCTGGTCAGGTCGCCACTTATTTTTGTCCAGCTATGCCCACCATCGGTCGTTTTAAACAACACCTGAGCAGCAGTGTACAAGGTTTTAGCATCGTGTGGAGAAAAGAAAATAGGAAAGTTCCATTGAAAGCGGTATTTCAAGTCTTTGGCGCCCCAGCCCATAGGGTTGTCTGGGTATACATCTACCGATTTGAACTGCTTGGTTTTGTGGTTCATCTTGATCAAAAAGCCGTCATAAGAACCACCATATACAATGTCATTATTGGTAGGGTCAGCCACAATGTGCCCACTTTCGCCCCCAGCGGTACTTTCCCAAGCGCGTATGTTGCCAGGGCGTGCCGTGCTCAATATTCTAATGGCACTGTTGTCTTGTTGTCCGGCATATAGCCTATAAGGGTAATGATTGTCAACCGATACTCTGTAAAACTGCGCGGTGGGTTGGTTCATATAAGTAGACCAACTTGCCCCGTGGTTTTTAGACACTTGCGCTCCTCCATCATCTGCCACAATCAGGTGTTGGTTGTTATCAGGCGAAATCCACAAGTCGTGATGGTCGCCGTGAGGTGTTTTAATAGACTGGTAGGTTTTACCTCCGTCTTTTGAGCGATGAAAACGAACATTGACCACATACACCATGTCCAGGTCTTTGGTATCGGCGTAAATGCGGCTATAGTACCAGGCACGTTGGCGTAGTTTACGCTCACTATTTACTTTTATCCAGGTTTTGCCGGCATTGTCAGAACGAAAAACACCTCCGTTTTTGTGCTCTATAATCGCCCATACCCGATTAGAGTTCACCGGAGACACCGTTACCCCAATCACACCTAACAAGCCCTTGGGCAACCCCTGCGATTTTTTGTGTAAATTTATCCAATTATCGCCGCCATCGGTACTTTTCCACAAGACAGAACCTTTGCCACCACTCTCAAGGCTATATGGGGTTCGGCGGACGCGCCAGGTACTGGCATATACTACACGAGGGTTGTTGGGGTCAAGAATGAGGTCAAAGGCCCCTGCGTTTTCATTGGCAAACAAAATCTTTTTCCAGGTGTTGCCTCCATTCATCGAGCGATACACCCCCCGCGCTGGATGAGGGCCAAACAAGTGCCCCAAAGCAGCCACATACACTATGTCAGGGTTTTTTGGGTGGATGCTGATGCGTCCAATATGGCGCGATTCCTTCAAGCCCATGTGCTTCCAGGTTTTACCACCGTCTACCGATTTCCACACTCCGTCGCCGTGCGATACATTGCCTCGAACAGTGGTTTCGCCTCCACCTACATAAATTACATTATTGTCATATTCGCTTACTGCGATGGCTCCTATAGAGCCTCCAAAAAAGCCATCAGAGATGTTTTTCCAGGTAGTACCAGCATCGTTGGTTTTCCATACACCACCGCCAGTCACTCCCATATAGTACAAATCAGGCTTGCCCGGTACTCCGGTAACTGCAGCGGCTCTTCCGCCTCGGTTAGGGCCTATGTTGCGCCATTTCATTGACTTAAAATATTGCTTTACAGTACTTTCAGGCGTATTTTTATTGTTTTTTTTCTTTTTGCGTTGCGCCTCAGCCGTGGTAATTATACCAAGGCTCAGCACCCACATGATACACAATAGATTCCATTTTATTGGGTAGCGTTTATTCATTATGTCGTTGTTTTATAAAATATTCTAATAGGGTATTTAAAATTAGGAATTAAATACTTAAGGCAAGGCTCTTAAGAAATAATTAACAAGTGATGACGCTTACAATAGTCCATAGTATTTAGGCGATAGCTTCTACAGCCTAAAGCTATTAGCCCTTAGCTTTAAGCTGGTTTGCAAGCATGCTACCTGTTTTATAATACACTGATTTTTAATGGCTTATAAAATCGGCAGATGGAAGTCCATAGCCGATTCGAGTAAATGTTCACCTTGTTAAATGCTGTAAACCAGTATTTTATATTAAGATTGCTTACTCACTTTATTTTTAAAAGTGTTTCGGTTTTACGCCTAAACACCCAATTAAATAGTTTTTAAATTCATCAATAACTGATAACCAGCAACCAGCTTTGACTAAAATCACTGCGGAGTATTGAGCTTACCAAACCAGTAAATAATATTTTATGTATGTAGTGTCTGGTGTACTTAAGAGGAGCAAAGAAAGTTCATCGATTTTTTCACTTGCAGGAGATTTCGCTTATCTTCGTTTCGAGCGTGCACTCAAACATTGTAACTTAAATAAGTTTGTTTTTCTGAAAGGTAATTGCTTGGGTTGGTGGTTGTTTGCCGATCAAAACAAGAGGTCATCTACCTCGGAAGAGAGGCTTTATTCTACCTTCGGCTAAGCGTTCTTTTTGTCCATTCCTAAAAAAAGTAATATGTGGAATCAATCGATTTATTTAAAAGCCATCGAGTTTGCCGGAGATGCACACATTGCCCAAAAAATACCTGGAAGTAATCGTTCGTATACTACCCACCTGGCAAGGGTAGCTATGGAAATAATGACTGCCTGGGTACAAAGCCCGGTTAAATTTGACGCAGACTATGCCCTACAATGTGCCCTGTTACACGATACTATAGAAGATACAACGGTGACTTATGCACAGGTAGCCAAGGTTTTTGGCCAAGAGGTAGCAGACGGAGTAATGGCACTTACCAAAAACGACAAGTTGCCAGGCAAAGAAGCACAAATGGAAGATAGTTTACGGCGCATTTTACGGCAACGTACCGAAGTACGCATGGTGAAAATGTGTGATCGAATAGACAACCTTAGCGAGCCTCCTTATTATTGGGATTCCCCCAAGAAGCACCGCTACCAACAAGAGGCACGGGTGATATTAAATACTTTGCAAGGGGTGAACCCTTATATCGAACAACGTTTGCAAGAAAAAATAGCCCATTATTCTATTTACATCGACGAAGCATAAAAAGGACTATAGAGCAACAGGCATATTTACTTGTTGCCCCTTATAAAAAAAGCCAGGCGTATGCTTACCTGGCTATACTGAAGAGTTTTGCGAACGCAGTTTTTTTGCCACTGTTTGGCGGGTCGTACCCGTTAGGTCAGCAATATCTTGTTGCGACAAAAGGTTGAACACATTATAAGCAATCCCTCTTTTGTCTGCTACTTCGTGAGACAGCTCTTTTTGCAGGTTTTCGATGCGGGCTTCAATATTGCCACGGGTCATGTACAACAAGCGGGTTTCTGCCTTGCTCCATCGGCCTACTACCGTAATATTGAACCACTCAGACACAGTAGGGTCGTGTACAATTAAGTGTTTGAAAAACTTAAGTTCAAATACTGAGGTTTTGGCACCACTGATGGCTTGAGCAAACTCAAAAAACGGTACATCTTCGCCCAGGTAGTTTAAGTTACCAAAAGTTTCGCCGGGGGTTAGAATATCATAAATCACTTTTTCACCATTGTTGGCATAGCTTCCTATTTTTACTACTCCCGATTCTATCAGATAAATATAGTTTTGAGGAGAGTTGGGCAAGTAAACGTACTCCCCTTTTTCAAACTCTTTGAGCTTTACCTTATCGTTCATATCATACTTAGCAGAAGTAGTAAGGTAGTTGTATAATGAAAAATCCTGTGTTAGAGCCATAGTTTATCAGATATTCTTTGAGTCATACTAATAAGTTAACTACCGCAAGAGGCTTGCCTCCAAGTTTTGCGAAGTTTAACATACATATACGAAATATAATGAGTTTGTGCGACGGCCCTATTCATAGGTAGTTCGGCCAATGATACTGCGTCCCAGGGTTATTTCGTCGGTGTACTCCAGTTCGCTGCCAATGGGCACTCCTCTGGCAATAGTGCTTATTTTAATTTGATGTTCCCGTAGTTTTTTGGTAAGATAAAAAGTAGTAGTGTCGCCTTCCATTGTAGGGCTAAGCGCAAATATCACTTCCTTAATTTCTGATTTGGCCACCCTTTCCAGCAAAGAGGTAATGTGCAAGTCTATAGGCGAGACTCCTTCCATAGGAGAAATAACTCCTCCTAACACATGGTAAAGCCCCTGGTATTGGGCTGTATTTTCTATTGCCAACACATCTTGGGAGTCTTCTACTACACACAATAATGTACGGTCACGCTTGTTGCTATTGCAAATATTGCAGGTGGGTGTATCGGAAATGTGGTGGCACTGGTTACAATACACAATGTCGCGGCGTAATTTCAGGAGTGTGTCGGTCAGTGCAACCGTTGATTTTTCATCTTGCTTGAGCAAATGAAAAACTAATCGCAAAGCAGTTTTTTTGCCTATGCCAGGCAATCCGGCGATCTGGTCTACTGCATCCTCGATTAGTTTAGAAGAAAATATCATAAAGTACTTTAAGAAAGTAAACAGAGGTAATGAACAATCATTCAAAAGTAAGTCCATCCAAAGAAAAAAACCGACAGGTTTTGCCGGAGTTGTCTTAAAAACCTGTCAGGCTTTTGTCCGCACCTCTGGATAAGTTTGTATGGACTGGATTACTTTCATAATGATTATTATAAATAACACTCGAATAATAATTGCCTGCTTTTGTGTTGATTTGCCAAAAGCGAGACATTTATTGTAGGGGTGTGTTATCGGTCGTTATACAATTTCAGCCGAGATTCCACGGTCGCAGATGGCGTCACGCATGGGGCGCAGCTTATTGAACTCACCTACTTTTACCGAACATTTGCCTTTGTAATGGATAATCCAAGTACATTGCTCGGCTTGTTCGGGGGTGTGGTTACACACTTCAATAAGGGTGTTAATTACATGATCAAATGTGTTAATATCGTCATTGAATACTGTAAGCTGACGTTCTTCTACCGTTACAACTTCTTCTTCCAGAAGTTCGAGTTCTTGAGTTTGTGACATGGTTCTTTCGAGTTTTAAACTAAGATTTAGCAAAATTAAAAAAAAATCAGGAGTTTTGGCAGTTGAGATTTAAATAAATTTTTTTTGGAAAACTTGTATAAAAGGCTTATTGATAGTTTTTTGGCAAGTGATGATGACTGTTTTTACCCCCAAATCTATGACCCCCGAACTCGTCTTTACTGTAGTGCTTGCCTATTTTTTGGTGTTGCTGCTCATTTCAGCGGTTACTTCCCGTGGTAGCAATTCACAATCTTTTTTTACTGCCGACAAACAATCTCCCTGGTATTTGGTGGCGTATGGTATGATTGGCGCCTCATTGTCGGGGGTTACCTTTATATCAGTACCAGGTGCGGTGCTTTCCAATCAATTTGCCTACTTTCAGATGGTGCTGGGGTACTTATTGGGGTACTTGATCATAGGTGCGGTGCTTTTGCCTTTGTATTACAGGCTTCAGTTGGTGTCTATTTATGCCTACCTTGAGCAACGCTTTGGGTTTTGGTCGTATAAAACAGGCGCCTTTTACTTTTTACTTTCGCGTACTATAGGGGCTTCGTTTCGTTTATTTTTGGCAGCAATGGTGCTACAACTGGGGCTATTTGAGGCTTGGGGAGTAGCTTTTTGGCAAACCACCATCATTAGCATTGTACTCATCTGGATTTATACTTATCGGGCGGGCATCAAAACCATTGTATGGACAGACACCCTTCAAACCACTTTTTTGCTGTTGGCAGCAGTCGTAAGTATTTATCTCATGAAAGAAGACCTGCAGTGGAGCTATAGTACCCTGGCGCAAAAAATAGACAAGAGTTCATTTTCAAAAATATTTTTCTGGGAAACCAATTCTCCTAAATATTTTTTCAAGCAGTTTTTTGCGGGCGCCTCTATTGCAGTGGTAATGACGGGGCTAGACCAGGATATGATGCAGAAAAACTTGACTTGTCGCAGCCTCAAAGATGCCCAAAAAAACGTTTTTTGGTTTAGCATTGTCTTGGTCATTGTCAACTTCATCTTTTTGTCTCTGGGAGCCTTGCTGTATGTGTATGCCGCCGAAAAAGGCATTCAGTTGCCCACCCAAACCGATAAAGTATTTCCTTTCCTTGCTTTCAATCATTTTGGTTTGTTTGCTGGTGTTTGCTTTTTACTGGGCATTATTGCGGCCACTTATTCCAGCGCCGATTCGGCACTCACTGCTTTAACTACCTCTTTTTGTGTAGATTTTCTCGATGCTGACAAGAAAGAAGAAGCCACCCGCCAGCGAATGATTCGACGGGTACACATCGTTTTTTCGGGGGTGTTGGTAGTGGTGATCGTGTTGTTTAAAGCAATTCAAGACGCCCACCCTGAGAGCAACGTTATTGGCAGCTTATTTACTGCGGCGGGCTATACTTATGGGCCTTTGCTGGGTTTGTTTACCTTTGGTATGCTCACCAAAACCGCCGTAAAAGACCGTTGGGTTCCTTTGGTGTGTGTGGCGTCTCCGGTGCTGTCTTACGTTCTCAACCTTTATTCAGCCACTTGGTTCAATGGTTTTAAATTTGGCTTTGAAATACTCATTGTCAATGGCATCATTACTTTTTTAGGCTTGTGGTTGTTGTCTACGGGTAAATCAGAATAGTTGAGAATTACGAATTACGAATTTGAGAATTACGGGTTAGTCAATTACAAATGGATCAATTACGAATTACGAATTGGGCAAAGCCATTCGTAATTTAGTCCAGAGTCAGTTTGAGAATTACGAACCGACCGGAGGGAGCTCTGCGTAAGCTAATTACGAATTGGGCAAAGCCATTCGTAATTTAGTCCGGAGTCAGTAGACTGTAGTTTTTTAGCGTCGCTTGCGCTCATTCGTAATTCGTAATTGATCCATTCGTAATTTAGTCCGGAGTCAGTAGACTGTAGTTTTTTAGCGTCGCTTGCGCTCATTCGTAATTCGTAATTGATCCATTCGTAATTTAGTCCGGAGTCAGTAGACCCTAGTTTTTAGCATCGCTTGCGCTCATTCGTAATTCGTAATTGATCCATTCGTAATTAAACCATTCGTAATTCGTAATTTAGTCCGGAGTCAGTAGACCCTAGTTTTTAGCATCGCTTGCGCTCATTCGTAATTCGTAATTTAGTCCGGAGTCAGTAGACCCTAGTTTTTAGCATCGCTTGCGCTCATTCGTAATTCGTAATTTAGTCCGGAGTCAGTAGACCCTAGTTTTTAGCATCGCTTGCGCTCATTCGTAATTCGTAATTGATCCATTCGTAATTAAACCATTCGTAATTTAGTCCGGGGTCAGTAGACTGTAGTTTTTTAGCGTCGCTTGCGCTCATTCGTAATTCGTAATTGATCCATTCGTAATTAAATCACGTTTCATTAAAAGAAATATCCCCCGTTTTTTCGTTGCGTCTGCCCTTGCCTCGTCCCATCCACTTTTCCTTGTCAGCCATACGTACAATGGCAGGAGTAAACTTTCCTGCTACGGTTACCAATGCCTGTTGCATTTGCATTACCTCATCAATGTTCTTATACGCCATAGGAGCCTCGTCGAGGTCGCCCCCGATTAAAGTTACCCCATTTTGCTTGAGCACCCGCTGCACATCGTCTTCGTCGAGGGTTTTCTTGGCTTGGTTGCGCGAAAGTTGTCTGCCTGCCCCGTGCGATGCCGAAAAAACTGCCTCAGCCTTGCCCTTGCCCTGCACCAAATAGCCAGGGGCAGTCATAGACCCCGGTATAATGCCCCATTCGTTTTCGTGGGCAGGAGTGGCACCTTTGCGGTGAACAATCACCTCGGTACCATCGGCGAGTTGGTCGCGCCAGGCAAAGTTATGGTGGTTCTCTATCATTTTCAGGGGTTGGGTTTCCAGCGACTGCGCCATTCTTTTATGAATTTGGTGGTGGTTTGCCGAGGCATACTCACCCGCCAGGTTCATCCCAATCCAATACTCCTGCCCCTCTTGGGTGTTGAGGTCGAGCCAGGCAAGGTGGCGGGCGTGCTTGGGCAGCTTGGTTTTTTCCATCGCAATGTTGGTATAGTGCCCCGCAATGTTTGCCCCAAAACCCCGCGATCCCGAATGCGACAACAAGGCAAGATACTGACCTTTGGGCAACCCCAGCTCGGAGTTGTCTTCCAGTATGTCTATAGTGCCCCATTCTACAAAATGGTTGCCCGTGCCCGAACTACCAATTTGCTGAATGGCTTTGCGCTTTAGGTCACGGATTACCTTGGTTTCTCTCCAGACAGGTTTATCAAATAAATCATCGTGCATGGGCTTTTCAAAACCCTTGCCTGTGCCAAAGCAAGTATTTTTGAGCAATAAGTTTTTCAAGTGATTGCGTTTTTTGCTGAGGTAGTCTGCCTCCAGCTCAAACACCGACAAACACATGCGGCAGGCAATGTCTACCCCTACTGCATAGGGTATTACCCGATCGTGTTGGGTGGCAAGCACCCCGCCAATGGGCAAACCATACCCCTGGTGGGCATCGGGCATGAGGGCACCCGCCAACGAAATGGGCAGTTGCATGGCTGTATCCATTTGCTTGATTGCCCCTGCTTCTATTTTTTCTTTGCCAAACACGGGGTAAGGCAGTGGTTCGGGCTTGAGCTCGTATTGGGCTTCGTCTTGCCGCTTGAGGTCGTTGGCGGGTTGGTGTTCTTTTACCTTTTGGGCAAGCGCATCAAAAGGAGGTTCGGTGTAATTATCGGGGTGGTCGAGCAGGTCTTGCAACAAGGGCAAGAGCGCTTCTTTGCTCGATTGTTTTTGTCCGATCAACTTATTGGCAATTTTCCCGGCAAGCTTGAGCAGGGGAACTTCGTAATAGCCAATTTTTTTTAAATCCTGATTTCTGATTTTGGTTCTTCTCACGTAATCTAATGGTTAAATTGTATAGCCCTATGGTTTGCAAAGCATATAGTTTTGGGCAGCTGGCAAGCCTAAGTTAGTAAAATTGTGGGGGATGGGCAAGGGGGCGAGCAAAGCCCTGGCTTTATTCTCAAATATGATAAAACAAGTAACTATGCCTGTCCAGGGTTTTCTTATAAAAGGATCTTTAGGAGAATATACCCCCGAAAAACCATATTTCCGCCTCGGACAGTGTCTCCACGCCCGATCGAAACCTCGTGCTTTGCAAGTTTCAGAGAGGTTGCTCATTTTTTATAAGAAAGCCCTACTATGCCTGTCTTGTAAAGATCGGAGACTTCTTTTTATCTTATAAGTTTCGAGTGCCCTTGCGGAACACCTAAAACAGCCTGGACGACATCAACCGCCTCATTCTCGGCAACTACACCAACGAAGAAGACTTGAACAAACGCCCCCTTTCCAAACTCACCAAAGACATCGCTGAAGAACTCGGTTTACTCTAAATTTTGGCGAAAGCCCACAAAAAAAAGCAAGACACTCGCTCTAAAGCGCCAGTGCCTTACTTTTATCATCATTGCAAAATTGAGGGTAAAAAATCTACTTTCTCCCCTTTCTACCTATCGCCAAGCGAATGACTAGCCCATGGCTGGTCACTTTGAATGGAATTTAACAGGCGAGGGCAACCATAAAGGATTGCCCCTACAAAAGACATTTGCATCGAATTTAACACTTTAAAACCAACACCCAACCTGCCAGAATTTTTAGCGTCTTCATACAACTCTGGCTGGTTTTCGCAGGTAATTTGATTGAATGCCTCATTTGGAATTTAACAGGCGAGGGCAACCATAAAGGATTGCCCCTACAAAAGACATTTGCATCGAATTTAACACTTTAAAACCAACACCCACCCACACCAACCTGCCAGAATTTTTAGCGTCTTCATACAACTCTGGCTGGTTTTCGCAGGTAATTTGATTGAATGCCTCATTTGGAATTTAACAGGCGAGGGCAACCATAAAGGATTGCCCCTACAAAAGACATTTGCATCGAATTTAACACTTTAAAACCAACACCCACCCACACCAACCAGCCAGAATTTTTAGCGTCTTCATACAACTCTGGCTGGTTTTCGCAGGTAATTTGATTGAACGCCTCATTTGGAATTTACTAGGCCAGGGCAACCATAAAGGATTGCCCCTACAAAAGGCATTTGAATCGAATTTAACACTTTAAAACCAACACCCAACCTGCCAGAATTTTTAGCGTCTTCATACAACTCTGGCTGGTTTTCGCAGGTAATTTGATTGAATGCCTCATTTGGAATTTAACAGGCGAGGGCAACCATAAAGGATTGCCCCTACAAAAGACATTTGCATCGAATTTAACACTTTAAAACCAACACCCACCCACACCAACCAGCCAGAATTTTTAGCGTCTTCATACAACTCTGGCTGGTTTTCGCAGGTAATTTGATTGAACGCCTCATTTGGAATTTACTAGGCCAGGGCAACCATAAAGGATTGCCCCTACAAAAGGCGTTTGAATAGAATTTAACACTTTAAAACCAACACCCAACCACACCCAACCTGCCAGAATTTTTAGCGTCTTCATACAACTCTGGCTGGTTTTCGCAGGTAATTTGATTGAATGCCTCATTTGGAATTTAACAGGCGAGGGCAACCATAAAGGATTGCCCCTACAAAAGACATTTGAATCGAATTTAACACTTTAAAACCAACACCCACCCACACCAACCTGCCAGAATTTTTAGCGTCTTCATACAACTCTGGCTGGTTTTCGCAGGTAATTTGATTGAATGCCTCATTTGGAATTTACTAGGCGAGGGCAACCATAAAGGATTGCCCCTACAAAAGGTGTTTGAATAGAATTTAACACTTTAAAACCAACACCCACCCACACCCAACCTGCCAGAATTTTTAGCGTCTTCATACAACTCTGGCTGGTTTTCGCAGGTAATTTGACTGAATGCCTCATTTGGAATTTAACAGGCGAGGGCAACCATAAAGGATTGCCCCTACAAAAGACATTTGAATCGAATTTAACACTTTAAAACCAACACCCACACCACAAAAAAAAGCAAGGCAACCGCTCTAAAGCGCCAGTGCCTTGCTTTTATCATCATTGCAAAATTGAGAGTAAAAAAACCTACCTTCTCCCCTTTCTACCCATTGCCAACCTGATCACCAACTCGTGGCTGTCGTTGGGGAGCTTGGCGGTGGGGCTCGAAAAACTGTACATGTAATTCAAACTCAAGTTTTCGCTGAGGCTAAAGCCTGCCAACACCGTCAACCCATTATTTTGACGGTAAATAGTTCCCAGGTTGAGCGTTTTCTGATAAGTCGCGGTAAGCCCTAGCTCCCACTGGTTGTTAAAGCCTTTTTGCATGTGGTACAAAAAAGCAGGGGTAAACTCCCAGTCAAGGTCGGGCTCAAAGGTATAGCTCAACGAGCCAATCATATAGTCCCAGGGGCTGTAGGGGTCTTTGCCATCGTTGTTTTTTACAAAAGGACGAGGTGCCGTAAAACGTGGCAAGGCAAGCCCCATTCTCAATCCGTTAGACTCATAGCCGAAACCAAAACCACCATCAAAACTGATCGAGTGCGCGTTTTGCTCGGCTACCAAAGGGTCATTGGCTGCGTCCAGGGCATTGGCATTAAAAGCATTGTGCACCAAGCCCAGCGACATACCAAAGTAGAGGTAACTGTCCAGTCCGGTTTCTAAACGATACCCCGCCGTTACCCTGGCTGCCAAAGTATTAATGGGACCTTCGCTGATGTTTACCACCTGCACTCCCATACTTGCGGGGTTGTCTTCCATCGCGTGTTCGTAGGTAAGCGTGGCTATAGTAGGGGCACCTTCTACACCTACCCATTGTTTTTTTACTCCCAAAAATAATTGGTTTTGGTCGTTGCTGCCTACCCAGGCAGGATTGTATATGTAGGGGTTGAGGTAAAACTGGTTTTGCACCGGGGCTACCTGCGCCTGGGTGGTGTTTGCCCATAGTTGCGCAATGACTACCAGGGCACACAGACGGAATATTTGATGAATCGAATACATTGCTTTATTTGATTAGGGTGATATAACCGGTTTTACTTTCTTTTACTCCACGGGCACTCATTTGAATGTTGTAATAATATATCCCTGACACCAATGAGCTGCCATTGGCGGTGCCATCCCAAGGGGTTTCATACTTGGTAGATTCATACACCAGTTGTCCGGTTTTGGAGAATACCCTGATATGATAATCGGTGAGTTTTTCTATTCCTTCTATTCGCCAGGTATCGTTGATCATATCGCCATTGGGAGTAATTACTTTGGCGGGTTTGATGTTGAACTGAAGCGCTTTGCTATCCTCTAATACCGTAAAGTCGGCAGTACTGGTAGCGGTTACCCCGCTTACTTCCACACTTATTTTACCCGTGGTAGCGCCCGCAGGTACTGTGGCCTTTAGTTCGGTAGTAGTGCCCGCAAGCACTGTGGCTACTGTACCATTAAACTTCACGGTGTTGTTATCGGCAATTGCATCAAAGTTGTTCCCAAAAATAGTCACTACCGTATCTTTAGCTCCCTCTTTGGGGGTAAAATCAGCAATGGCTGGATCGGTGGCGTTTTCGGTAACAGTAAAGTCGGCGGTACTGGTGGCCATTTTATCGCCCACTTCCACACTTATTTTACCCGTGGTAGCGCCTACTGGTACATTGGTTCTTAGCTCGGTAGTGGTAGCCGCAGTTACTACAGCTTCGGTGCCGTTAAACTTCACGGTGTTGTTAGCAGCCACTGCATCAAAGTTTACCCCAATAATGGTTACCTCGGTGCCTATAATACCTGATTTGGGCGTAAAATCGGCAATGGCAAGGTCAGCCGCATTTTCAATGATGGTAAAATCGGCTGTGCTAGTGGCTGTTTTGCCACCTACCTCTACGGTTATTTTACCCGTAGTGGCTCCAGCAGGTACCGTTACTTTCAATTCGGTCGTAGTAGCTGCGGTTACATTAGCCACGGTACCGTTAAATTTCACAGTATTGTTGGTGGCTAATGCGTCAAAGTTAGCTCCGGTAATCACCACTTCGGTGTCTACTGTACCCGCTTTTGGCGTAAAGTCGGTAATTACGGGGTCAGAGTTATTAGTAGTAATGACAAAATCGGTGGCACTTGTGGCAATTTTACCGTCCACTTCCACAGTTATTTTACCTGTAGTAGCTCTGTTGGGTACGGTAACATCCAGTTGCGTGGGGCTGGCGTTGCTTACAATGGCTACCGTGCCGTTAAACTTTACCGTATTGGCTGCAATGGTGGCCCCAAAGTTTTCTCCGGTAATGGTCACTGCCATTCCCTCGTTGCCTGCTCCGGGAGTAAAGCTGATGATTTTAGGTAAAACTTCTATGATAAAATTTGCGGCACTATTGCCTGTTCCACCAGGAGTAATGACCGATATTTTACCTGTAGTGGTACCAGCGGGTACGGTGGCAGTAATTTTACTGTCTGATACTACATTAAATACTGTAGCAGTGGTGCCGTTAAATTTCACGGCAGTGGCTCCAGTAAAGAAGTTGCCCTGAACGGTGACAATGGTACCTACATTGCCACTGGCTGGGGTAAAGCTAGTCACTACCGGAGGGTTTGCCGCTGATGCCACTCCATACAAGTCAGACTCCCACAAACCACGTCCGTAGGTACCTGCTCTTAGTTTTTTAGACGAACGTTGAATCTCTAACTCTCTTACGACCACATTGGGCAAGCCATTGCTAAACGCCTGCCAGTCGCCCAGGGTATTGTTGCGATAAAAGATGCCCACATCAGTACCAATGTACAAGCTTTCGTCGCTGCTTACATCATCGTGCAAAATGCAGTTGACAGGTAAGTTGGGCAAAGTACCCGAAATATTTGTCCAGGAACCACCCCCATTGGTAGACTTATACACTTTTTTGCCACTTGAATACCCAGAGAAAGTAACCCATACCGTATTGGGGTCAGACGGTGACACCGCGATATAAGTAATAGCGCCGCTTGATACAGGTAATCCTGTGGTAATGTTGGTCCAGGTGTTGGCGTTGGTAGTGCGGTAAATTTTATAATAACTTGCCGCATAAATGGTATTAGAGTTAGAAGGGGCAATGGCTATTGCATTTAAGTTAGCAGTACCTGTTTGCCCATTTGAAATATTCGTCCAGCTATCACCTTGGTTATTAGAGCGAAACACATCTTGGTAACCCACCACAATGGTGTTGGCGTCGTTGGGGTCAAGCACATAAGGGGTTACCCAAGCACCTTTGGGTGTACCTGGCACATTGTCAGAAATATTTTTACGTACTCCATTTACTCGTCGGGTAATGTTGCCATAATACAGGCTATAGTATTGAATGTCTTTGTTGGTAGGGTCAATGATACACTCCATTCCATCTCCTCCGCCTATGTTTGTCCAGCTAGTACCTCCCCTTAGTTTAGTACCATTGTCTTGAGCCCCTGCTACTACATAGCTTGCGTCGGTTTGCGATACACCAATTTTATAAAACTGCGTATGCACCATACCATTGGTGAGGTCAGTCCAGTTAGTTCCTCCATTGGTGGTTTTATAAATTCCACCATCGTTGCACTCATACAAAGTTCCGGTTTGCTGTGGGTGGTACATCAGAAAATGCTTATCAGCGTGCACTACAGGAATGCCAGCCCCCCCCCATGACCAGTGACTATTAAGGCTCCAGCTGGCGCCACCATCGCTACTTTTCCAGGTATTTACTCCCCCTACAAACATTTCGTTGGCGTCAGTAGGCGATATTGCCAGCGCCAGGTCATACCAACCTTGTCCTCCACTATCGCTCCCATCTGCTTTCCAGCCTAACAGGTTTTTAGAGCTTTTGCTAAATTTTTCAGTAAATGAGGCTCCACTATTGGTAGACACATAAAAGCCAGCAAATCCATTGTCGTTGCCACTGTTCAATGCGGCTACCAGCCCATCATTTGCGGGCGATACAGCTATAGATATCCGGTTTACTCCACTAAAATTCGTACTTTTGCTCCAGTTGGCTCCAGTATCATTAGACACAAATACTTGATGGGCACTACTGCCTGATTCTTTTCCAGTAATGTAAATAGTAGCAGGGGCTCCAGGTTTAAATTTCATATCTCTAAAGTTACCCGTTTTAGTTCTTGTCCAATTGGCACCAGCGTCGGTAGTTTTATAAATCCCCAACGAAGTAGCCGCAATTAAGGTATTGGCATCGGCTGGATGCATGAGCAATACCGAAATTCTGCGCCCTTGGCTCATTGACCAGTCCAGCCCGGTTTTGCTCCAGTTGGCGCCTCCATCGGTAGACTTCATTACTCCAATACTAGGAGTGTCTCCTCCGTCGGCATCTCCGGTAGCAATGTATATTGTGTTGGTATTGGTAGGGTGAATGACTACAGAAGATACACCGATAATGGGCAAGTTGTCAGTAAGGTTGCTCCAGGTGCTGCCTCCATCAGTGGTTCGCCATAGGCCTCCGGCAGGAGTACCTACATAAAAAATATTGACATTGGATGGGTGAAAAGTCACACAGTTGATACGGCCTACTCCCTGGTAGCCCCCCGGCGAAGAGTTGGGACCCAGTGATGTCCAATTGCCAGCAGTGTTGTTTGTTGTGCGTTGTTTTTGGGGATTTTTGAGGTTGGGGTGGGTTTGCAGGTATTGGGCCCACTCCTGTTGTTTGATACCTGCCTGAGGGAAATCACCGTTAGGCGAGACCCGTTTTTCCCAGAAATATTCCCAGCGTTTGTACTGCTTATAGCCACGTCCTCGTTCGTAGGGGCGGTCTTTCCAATAGTTGTCAAACGATTTTTTTATTGTGTTAAAATTGGGATTGGCTTGTTGCATTTGTTGTGTCCATTCCTGCGCTTGTACACCATGAACAAAGCCCAGCAATAAAACCAACGTTAGCAGTTGTTGTAGTAGTTTCATTATAATAAAAATGTGGTTTGGTTAACTTATAGGCATAGATAGTACTATAAAAACGGTGGTTTTAATAGTCTTTTAGGAGGGGGCAATTTAAACCAAGAGGATGAATAAAATGCAGGAGCGTAAGAATATCTTATAATAAAGGATAAATATAGAAAAGCCTGGGTTTTGGTACTTATGCAATAAAAAACAGGTTCAATTCATTGCAATAGTGGATCGGTTAATAAGCAATAGGGGTTGGTTATTTAACTATCAATCCAGCCTCAGGTGACCTACTGATTTCTTATTTAAAAAAGCATAGGTTATGGTCGTTAACTAAAAAGGCGAAATAACAAGTACTTTAGGTACTCGTTATTCCGCCTTTTTGTAGCAAATTTAAGCTTATTTTAGCGCATTCTGTCCGATTCGCGTACCAAACGCTCATCTTTTCGAATGTAACGATTTGCCAAAATATTGCAAACCAAGGCAATTACAGGCAAAAAGAAACCTATGCCAAAGCTTTTATACCCTATATTCATTCCTATAAACTTTTCCCCCTGAGAGATAAAGAACATAGTAAAGGCTAAAATACCCGCCATCAACAATGAGTTTAACAAGCCAAGTTTCATTTGTAATAAACGTTTTTTGAAGCTTGAAATGGAAAATACAGAGGTGACTGCAGCTAAAGCAGCCAAAATAGCCATATAAAAAGTAGGGGTTGTTTTTTGAGTTTTATCTTTAGCGGTAAAAGTCATTTTGGTATAGCTAAGCTCTACAGTAGCGCCTTGAGCATTGGTTTTCTTAAGTACCGGAAAAAAGAAGGTACAAACCATACACACTACTACTATAGACAAAAACACGCTTTGAACACGTTGTATCATAATTTCTTCTATACTTTTTAAGTCTCAGTTAAAAATTCGGTGCAAAAATAAGTAAATATTTATTTTAAGAAACTGTGCAACGACTTAAAAATATTTTTATAGTCTCTTTGGGCTAATCTTCACCATCTGTCAATGCCCTTATTTCGGGGGGTAGCAAATCATCATCGTCGTCATCGTCTCTGGCTTCCGGCTTTTCTTCCGCTTTTTTGTCATTGGCTGGTGGTGCATCCAGGGTCTCTCCTTCTGGCAGGTCTCCTTCGCCCAAACCAGGTATAGGAGGCAACTCGTCATCTATGCCCTCCAATGGTGGCAACTCGTCTCCCATATTGGGCAACTCAAGCTCTGGAGATTCATCAGGTTCATCGGCATCAAACATAGCCACTGGTGGCAACTCAGGTGCAGTTTCAGTCACTGGTGTAGGCTCTACCTGTTGCGTAATGTGTTGAATAATGTGAGGGGTCATTTGGTTGGACTGTAGCCACAACATACCCGACCCACTAAACAATGCTAAAATCACCGGATCGGCGTCTTGCAAACTTTCCAGGCTTTGAATACTGTCCATGTCTAACTCTATAGAAGGCTCAAAAGCCACCACCGAAGCCAGGTTTACCCGAATGGCATCGTCTTCCAGAATACGTTCTACCACATCGCCCTTGGCTTTGAGAAACACCATTCCATCGCCTTCTAGTTTTTCTATTACCAAACCCTCGTCGTGGTGAGGGCGCAGTAAAATATCGGTTTCGGCAAAAGTACTTACTTCAGTCCCTTTGGCTGCCGCTATAAAACTCCCCTTACAAATATGTACCGCATTGTCTTCCAGTTCGCCCAAATTAATGTCCAACACATGGCAAGGCTGTGCAGGCGCCAGGGCTACTTTTCTTATAAATTCGCTTTGATTGCTTAGGTGAGTAAATATACGTTCTGGTACAGGTTCGGGCTCAGGCTCAGGTATTTCTTCATCAAAATCAGGCAAACCTTCCTCGTCTATGCCATCCAGTGCCCCACCAATGCTTTCAGGGTCAAAACCTTCGGGCAAACCACCTTCTTCATCAGGTGTAAACTCCTCATCGTTTTCCTCGTCTTCCTCCTGGCTACTTCCACTTCCCAGCTTAATAGACTGTACTTTTTTACGGGTGGCAGTCCAGAGCTTACCCAAGAGGTTGCCCTTACTAGGGTCTACCTCCTCTTCCGATTCAAACTCTGTCTCGGGCAACTCTTCTTCTTCATCGAGGTCGCCCATAATGCTATCATCCAGCCCCTCAAGTTCAGGTTCGTCTGCCACAAAGGGGTCTGCCTCGCCAAATTCATCCTCAAAGCCCTCTGGTGTTTCGTCAAACTCATCGCCTTCTGATTCCTCCTCCAGCCCTCCTTCTTCGTCTTCTTCTATCTCCTCCTCTACTTCATCTGCTCCATCGGTATTGCGTTGCTGGAGCGCTACCTCTTCATCAAAATATAACAAAAAAGTCGCATCGGTAATGATGGTTTTTTCGGGAGGCAGGTTTACTTCCAGTATTTGGGTAAAGTCTCCAATAATTTTGTATTGTACCGAGTGCGATTTCATTGTTTGATTGATAGGTGGTTATTTAAAGTATGACCCTTGATCTTGATGCAACTTGCCACAAGACAACCCTGTTTTTGTATTACATGGTGTGATTAGTGCTTGTCGTCATCAGTATTTTCACCTTTAGGCTTCTTGTTCAATTTTTTGTCGTCTACATTCTTGTCCAAAAACTCATTGATTTTGTCAATATTGTAGTTAAATTTAATCTCGCCAAAAGTATCTACTTCTACATTTAAACCTTCCAACTCAGGGTTTACCTTATTTTTCTTTTTTCCTTTGCTCATAGTATCTATTGTTATAGGGCTTTGTTGTTCCATTGTTTCGCAATACATTACAAATTCAGTGAACAACAAAGCCGTTTATATTTAACTTTCTATCAATAAGTAGCAGCAAGTAATTAGCTATAAGCTACAAGTAAGGGTAACTCATTTATAATATGGCTGTTACACCTACTCATTAGGTATATTTAATTCTGACTCGTTACTTACCGCTGCTCAATACAGCAAAACAGGTTGAACCTAAAACCCTGTAAACAGGCTGCCGCCAATAACTTCTCATTACAAAAAACTAAAAATGACCAACAGCCCGTCCATGTGATTAGCTCACCTGTTGCCCCAAGGTATTCAAGGCATTTTCAAGGCGTTTAATGGTTTCTTCTTTACCAATGATCTCCATTGTTGCCATTAAGTCGGCACCTTTGCTCAAGCCGGTTACCGCAAGACGAACCGCAGGCATTACCTTGCCTATTTTTACTCCTTTAGAAGTAAGAATGGCCTCTAGAGTTGTTTTAATATCATCGGCTACCCAATTGTCAAGGTTGGTCAAATGCTCTTTGTAGGTATCTACCACATCAGCAGCTTCACCAGTCCATTTTTTACGGGCTGTTTTTTCGTCATACTCGGTGGGGCTTACAAACAATACCTTTCCCTGAGGCAACCTTTTGCCCGAAGGCTCTAGTTTATCCCAAAAATCAGGAATGAGGGTTACCCTGCTTTGAAACAATTGTACAATTTGCAATGCCTTTTCCGCATCAATGCTATCTACAGCTATGCCATTGGCTTTCAACACCTCTAGCATCAAGGGCACCAACTCTTCAGGCTTGCGCTGTTTAATGTATTCTTCATTGAACCAACAAGCTTTATCATAGTCAAACTTGATTCCGGCTTTGGTTATTTTGGTCAAGTCAAAGTCTTTCTCTAATTGACTGATGTCAAACATTTCCTGGTTGTTACCAGGGCTCCATCCCAATAACGCCAAAAAGTTGAGCAACGCTTCAGGCAAAAACCCCGCTTGATTAAAGTTTAAATAAGTCTCTCCCTTTTCGGGGTCAGCCCAAGGCATCGGAAACACCGGAACGCCGAGGTTGTCTGCCTGACGTTTGCTTAGTTTGCCTTCTTTGCCCGGAGGGTTGAGCAACAAAGGTAGGTGAGCAAACTGGGGCATATCGGCTTCCCAACCCAAAAACTGGTACAAAAGCACGTGCAAAGGCAACGAGGGCAACCACTCTTCACCCCTGATTACCTGGGTAATTTTCATTAAATAATCGTCTACCACATTTGCCAGGTGATAAGTAGGCATGCCATCGCCTTTCATAATCACTTTGTCGTCCAGGGTAGAGCCGTGCACCATTACCCAACCCCGGATCACATCGTTGAAACGGACTTCTTCACGGTGGGGTATTTTCACTCTGATCACATAAGGCTCACCCGACTCAAGTCGCTTTTGCACCTCTTCGGGCGACAGCGTAAACGAGTTGGTCATGTCCTTACGGGTAATGGCATTATAGGTAGGGTTTTTAGACTTCGCTGCTTCTAAGCGTTTACGCATGGCATCCAGTTCCTGTGGAGTATCAAAGGCATAGTAAGCATGGCCAGATTTCACCAACTGTTCGGCATATTGACGGTAAATGTGTTTGCGCTCTGATTGACGGTAGGGTCCAAACTCTCCGCCGTGTATCGGCGATTCATCAGGCACTATGCCCAACCATTCGAGGCTTTGCATGATATATTCTTCGGCACCTTGTACATACCTTGCCTGGTCGGTGTCTTCTATTCTCAAAACAAAAGTACCTTCTTCTTTTTTGGCAAATAAATAATTGTACAAAGCGGTGCGAACACCACCAATGTGTAAGGCTCCAGTTGGACTTGGAGCAAATCGTACTCTTACAGGTTTATCCATTGCGTTTGTTCAAATCGTTTGCCTATGATCTATTCAAAGGCATTGATTTGTTTGTCTTACATTAAATTAAAATAATACTTATCTTCTTTTTTCCGGTTTGCCGGATACATCGGGCAAAAATAGCAAATTTAGTTTAATAGTCCATAGCGCTGACAAGGTTCTAGGAACTAGGCGCTAGGTGCTAGGTACACCCTGTTCTATAGGCAACTAACAAATTCATAGTATACTTACTTTCAGTGGTTTATAAATTTGTTAGTTAAAAATCAGGAACCCCAACAGGGGCAAGTCCTTAGATACCGATACATATCGGTGCTTCAAATTACAGCGTGTTTATGGGGCACCTTGCAAACGCTCCCAACTCCCGACTAACAGACTACCAACTAAAGAACTACTTCCGCTTATAAAAATACAGTACTGGCTCTATCTCGAACCGCTTTTCGCTGAGGGTATAATAGCCCGAACCATCTAACTTCCAGGCGATAGACTCACCCTGAGGCTCATCTTCATAAGGCAAGCGAACTGGTGGGGTTTTAAGCACCTCTTCTATAGATTCGTTTTCTTCTTTTTGCCAATAATATATATTGCCATAATCTTTAATGAGCACTTCGTTGCCAGTAAGCGAAATATCTCCTGCCACTATTTTATGCATGGGCAAGGTACCAATAAATTCGAGCTGGTTTAGTTCGGTGGTAGACTGAGGATAGCGGGCCACATACATCCGTACGTTTTCTTCACGCTTGGTCACAAAGAAAATATCCTTGGTGGCAGGGTCTATCATCATGGCTTCTACATCGCGGTTGCCATCCGGAAACTGAAAACGAATGGTTTCGATGGCGCTTTTTTCAATCTTCTTTTTTACTCCACCACTTACATTGCTCACATCGGGCTCTGGAAAGCGATAAATCATTTTCTCTTCATAACGTGCCTTGTTGTCGCCAATATCGCCCACATACAAATAGTTGACTCCCTGCTTGGGACCAGGTCCCAGGGTAATGTCCTCCCAATCGCGGGCTTTGATGCCCTCAAGTTTATATACAGCCAGGTGTTCTCCTTTGTCGCCAATCAAAAATAGGCGACTCTTGCCTCCACTGTCATTGTGTGTCCACAAGGCGTGGGGGTTGTTTCGGCTCGCTACCAAGCCTGAGGCTTCATCAATTTTTTTGTATTGCAACTCACCTTGACTTACCCCCAGCGCAAACAGCATGCTGTCTAAAGGTATCTCATCGTTGGGTGCCTCACCTCGCCCCTTTTGTTGGGCACAACTCAGACAAACCAGCATCAAACAGGCAATTATACTATTATATAAAGTCTTCATTCTAAAATGTTTGTAATTTCCGACGCAAAATTACATATTTATCAAACGGCTACGAAATGTTGGGCTTTTTTAATTACGAATGGTTTAATTACGAATGGATCAATTACGAATTACGAATGAGCGCAAGCGACGCTTTTTAATTACGAATTACGAATGGATCAATTACGAATTGGCGCAAAGCGACGCTAAAAAACTATGGTCTACTGACTCCCGACTCTAGACTAAATTACGAATGGTTTAATTACGAGTGGGTCAATTACGAATTACGAATGGTTTAACCGACCGTAGTGAGCTCTGCGTAAGCTAATTCCCAATGGGTGCGAAGCTTTTTAATTACGAATGAGCGCAAGCGACGCTAAAAACTACGGTCTACTGACTCCCGACTCTAGACTAAATTACGAATGGCTTCGCCCAATTCGTAATTCGTAATTCTCAAATTCGTAATTGACTAACCCATAATTCTCAAATTCGTAATTAATTATGTAAGGGTCAAAGGCAGCGAGCGCAAACGTTGATTGGTGAGTCGGTATACAGCATTGGCAATAGCCGCCCCTATAGGACCCAGCGGGGGTTCTCCTACTCCAGAAGGCTTGCTGCTTCCTTCCAATAATACCACGTCTATTTCTTTGGGGGCGTCGCGCATCAATGCCATCTCGTATGCCCCATAAATGGTAGGACCTACTGCCCCATCTTTTATTTCCATTTTTTCAAACATGCTGGCGCTTATTCCCATAATAATGGCTCCTTCACACTGCGCCCGCACCCCATCGGGGTTTACCACTATACCGGGATCAATGGCACAGGTTACCTTGTGCACTTTTATACGCCCGTTGTCTATACTTACCTCTGCTACCTGCGCCACAGGAGTGTTGGCATCGGTAGAAGCCGCAAAACCCAACGCTCTGCCCTTGGGTACAGGTTTGCCCCAATTGGCTTTTTTGGCGGCAGCCTCTATTACTCCTTTCAAACGTTGCCCCCGTTCATCGTTCTGAATCTGCGCCAAGCGAAATTGCACCGGGTCTTTGCCTGTCTTTAGGGCAAGCTCATCTATAAAACTCTCAATAGCAAAAGTATTGGCAAGCAAACCCAGACTACGCCACCAACTGGTAGCAAAGGGCAGCTTTACCCGCCACGATACAGCTCTAAAGTTAGGAATTGCCTCATATTGAATCATTCCACCCCGCCAAGCGCCAAAATCTGCCCCAGCCAGTATTTCAGCATAACCTGGGGTAAGCGGAGAACCAAAAGCCACATCACCGCTTGATACATTGTGCTCTATAGCGTGAATGAGCCCTTTTTTGTTGAGGGTAGCACGGAGCATATGGTGGGTAGGTGGGCGAAAGGTGTCATTTTGAAATTCTTCTTGTCGATCAAAAAATACGTGTACAGGTTTACCCACTGCTTTAGAGAGTACCGCTGCCTGTACTGCGTTGGGGGTGTGTAGCCTCCGCCCAAAACCACCCCCCAAAAATGTGGCTTGTACCTCTACCTGGCTGGTTTTTAGTTCGAGGCGTTTGGCCACTTCTTCGCGGGTCATGTTTACCACTTGCGTGGAAATCTTGATCGTAGCTTTGTCTTTTTCCACCAATGCCACTGCTCCATTGGGCTCCAGGTGAGCGTGGGCGCCAATGGGGGTGTTAAAAGAGGCTTCAATGACCCCTTCTTCGCGCAAAGCTCTTTTTGCTGACCCTTTCTTCTGAATGACGAAGTCTGTGCCCTCTCCCACTTTTAGCATGTCCTCAATGTCTTTTTGCTGCCATACCCGGTTTACCTTCCATTGTACCTTGATGGCTTTTTTGGCGTCGTGTGCCTGGATATAGGTTTTTGCCACCACTCCCACAAAATCTTTTTCAAGCACCACTTTTACTACACCTGGCATTTTTTCTGCCTGGCTTGTGTCTGCACTTTTAAAAATAGCATCTATCTTGTCAGGGCGCACTACTGCCCCGTACAACATACCAGGCATGCTTACATCTAACCCAAATATAGGCTCCCCCATTACTTTGGGCTTCAGGTCTATTCTTGGAATGGCTTTGCCTATTACCTTATAGTCTTTTTTATCTTTGAGTTTTACCTCTTTGGGCACCTTCCATTCAGTAGTTTTCTGTACAATTTGACCGTAGGTAAGTTGTTGTCCTTTGCCCATTACTACCCCATTTTTTATGGTGAGACTTTCGGCTGGCACATTCCAGATTTTGGCAGCGCTGTTGTGCAACATTTCACGCATTTGGGCGGCAAGCTCACGCAATACGTCCCACAAACCCGCAATAGAAGTACTGCCCCCAGTGGCAAACTTGTCAACGGGGCGGCCAAGGCTCGAAGCGTTTACCACTTGTACTTGGGCAATGCCTACCTCTAGCTCTTCAGCGACAATTTGCGCCATTCCGGTAAACACCCCTTGCCCCATTTCTACCTTGGGCGAATGCAACACAATGGTATTATCAGCCTTTACCTCAAACCAGGTAATGGGCTCGTCGCTGTTTTCATACTCAAGGTCTATTTCATTGATCTTTTTGGCTACCATGCGGCGTACAGGAGCTATACTAGCCCAGGCACCCAATATGACAGCGGTGCCTATAGAAGCTTTGATGAGAAAGCGGCGTCTTGTTTTTGATTTTATGTTGTTTGCTGAGTTGTTATCTTTCATATAATCATATTTGAAAATTAGCGGATAGTCTTTATAGTCAGTAGCCCTAATAGGGGCAAGCTTTAAGGAACGTGATCGCCCCGTAAACGGGATTTCGGGCATAGCCCTCAACAATAACCCCGATAAGAAATCGGAACTTTGAAGCTGTCCGGTTTAGAACATATTAGCTTCGCAGAGCTTGAACTTCGTTCTACGGTTCTCTTTACTGACTTTCGTTACTTTTAGCCTTTGGCAGAGCTCGGCGCAGCAGGGCTGCAGCCATCGGTTTTCGCCGTAGCTATGGCTACGACTGCAAAAAGTGCCTCAGTCGAGTATACGCCCTCAATCTCGACACTTATTTTGAACATGTTCCTAAGCGACAAGCCACAAGTCCTTAGGCACCAATGCATACCGGCGCTTATCTATGAATGGCTTGAATAGGATGATGTACAACAACTAATGAAAAAAATGATCACTCAACCTTGTTTGATCTTTGCTGCCCGATGAATGGCTTTGCGCATGCGGTAGTAAGTGCCACAGCGACATACATTTACAATATTTTCGTCAATATCGTCGTCCGACGGCTGTGGGATTTTGTCGAGCAAGGCGGCTGTAGCCATCATAAAACCCGGTTGGCAATAGCCACACTGGGGCACAATTTCTTCCATCCAGGCTTGTTGTACAGGGTGTAAATCTTTGCCTTTAGAGAGCCCTTCTATAGTAGTAATGGACTTGCCCTGGGCAAATTTGGCGGCATAAGAGCAAGAACGCACCGCTCCCCCATCTATGTGAATGGTGCAAGCACCGCAGGCGGCTTTGCCACAGCCAAACTTGGTGCCCTTGAGCCCCAGCCTGTCTCTAATGACCCACAAAAGCGGAGTGTTTTCGTCAGTTTCTACTGTTTGCGCTTTTCCATTGATGGTAAATGAAATTTTCATATTTTTATAAATGTGGTTTTTTAAATTCAACGGTTTATAAGGCTATTTTTATGGCGTAATCAGCATATAAGAACTTGACGCTACAGGGAGACTCCCACCTACTTTCTTCATAAGTGTTTAAAAATCAATACTTTATGAATCAGTAAATTGCTGATAGATCAGCGTCAAACTTGAAGCTTATTGCTAAAAGCTTGACGCTGTAGAAGCTACCGACTCCAGACTAATTAACTCTGGACTAATACTATTTCTCAGGTATTTTGGCACCTGCATCTGCCCATTGTTTTACGGCTTTTATAAATTCTTGTCTTGATACAGGTGGGGTTTCTCTAGCCTTGCCACTGGCATCTATCCCAGGGTTCCACGCCCAGGCTACCAGTTTGTCTTCGGTCAGGTGCTTTACAATATCGGTCAAGCTTCTCCCCCCGTTTTTAGCAGGGTCTAGTAAGGCTTTGGCTATAGCTACCTTGCTTAGCCCCTGCCAGCCCATCGACTTTGGCGCAAGTCCCCAATGAGGTGCCCCTGGTACACCAGAATACGGATTGTTTTCGGATTGATGACAAGTTTGGCATCGCAGGCTTAAGGTGCCGTGGTTGTCTTTGCCTCGCTGTACCCCAAAGTTGTGCACATGACTGTCTTCGCCTTGGCGGGGGCGATCGTCTGAGGGGTGACAATTCATACAACGTTTGTGCATGAGTACACGCATCATTTTGTCAAATGCCTGATCGGGTGAGTAAACCTGGGGGATTGTTGAATGGTGGTGGTTTTTAAAAGGCTGGGTAATGGGCACAGCTGCACTAGTAATAAGTACTGCCAACGACAGCCAAACAGTGTGGATTGGGTTTATTTTCATAAGCTTTAGTAGGTAAATGAGATTTTTGTAAAATTAAAACTCACGCAAAACAAATATTTAATATGGAAAAGTTCCAACACAAAACACAGGTAATGCAACACTTTTTATGGGTATAAGGAATAGCTCCTTGGATATACCTTTAGATTTTTTACTTGTATACACTCAATACGCCATATTTATTTCACCCCCGATGTACCAGAGTAAATGCTTCATTTTACCTCAGATTTTGCCAAACGACTGATTGTTTTTTGTATTTTTTGATGTTGTTTTTGAATCATTTCAACAAAACATAAATCACTAACAATCAAACATTTACACCATAAATCAGCACCTTGTGTATATTTAATAATTAGGTAACACCTGACAAGCAAATGCTATGGACAAAAGCCGTAGTTTTGTGGTTGAATTCAACCTGGATTTTCCTTTAGGCTGTCCAATCACCTCCTAATCGTTTAGCCCCAGGTTTGAGTCCGAAAACATTTAAAACTGCCAAGGGATAATTGAAAAAAGAATGAAGATTAGTATTTACCTTAAGGTGACTGTCTTTAGCATGGTGCTGGTGTTTTTTACCGCCATAGCTTTCTATCTGATTACTAAAAAAAACACCGAAAACTCGCTAGAGATGCAGATCAAACGTAAGCTCAAAAACCAGTCTGATTATATCATCAACAGCATCGATTATTTTGTGTTTGAACGTCATTCAGATATCCGCCATATCGCCAAAGATGCCATATTTCAACAGCCAGGTATTCACCAACACCCTCGGAAAATCACCAACCATTTATTAAGTATAAAAAAAGAAAATCCTTTGTATGAAAGCTTTTCTTTTTTTGATGCCCAACGGGTAAGAATAGCCGATACCAAAGGGTTGAAAATAGGGCAACAACATAGTTATACCAAATATTGGACTCAGCTTACCAGGCAAGAGTCAGCTTTAGACGTTTCCTTGTCTGAGTCGTTGGGCAAGGCAGTTATGCACTTTGCCCAAACCATTCGCAATAAAAACGGAAAAAAAATAGGCATAGTAGTTTCGCGGGTGCTCATCAAGCGTTTGTACGAGGTTTTTAGCCCTGCTATTCCCTTACATGAGCTCAACAAAGGAGTAAAAATAGACTTGATAGATACGCAGGGCAGGTTGTTGTATTCGAGCAGTCATCCAAAAAATATATTGGTAAAAAAACACCCTAATTTGGCCCTGCTTCGTCAGCATTTGTGGAATAAGTCTCAACAACGTAAAAAGCAAAGCACCTTTGAAAAAGACGGTCGAATATTTTTTTATAGCCGCGAACCAGGCTACCTCAACTACAAGGGCAGCGGCTGGATACTGGTGATGAGTATACCCAAAAAGGTAGCCTATGCCCCCACTACCAAGCTTCGTAATGTTTTGTTGCTTAGTTTTATCCCTATCATTCTTGTAGCCATTGTCATTGCCTTGCTGTTTGCCCATTATTTTTCGCGTCCTATAGTATTGCTTGCTAAGTTGGCGCAAGAGTATGGCAAAGGTAATTTTTGGGCAAATATCAGTTTTAAATCCAACGACGAACGCAAATTTTTGCACCGTAGTCTTACCTGGATGGCAGGTCAACTCCGCTTTAAGATGCAAGAACAGGACGACTTGAACAGAAAGCTGAACCTCAAGATACACGAGATAGAAGAACAAAACAAAGAAATAGAAGAGCAACGCAGCCAAATCACAGAGAGCATTTCTTACGCCGAACGTTTGCAAAATGTGCTGTTGCCTACCAAAGGTGAAATAAAAGAATTGCTGTCTCAACACTTTATCATTTTCAAACCCCGTGATATGGTATCGGGCGATTTTTATTGGGTCAGCCGGGTTAAATTATCTGATGAAGGCGAAAAAATGGTCATTGCGGCCATTGACTGTACCGGGCACGGCGTACCAGGGGCTTTCATGAGCGTGATTGCGTATAATATGTTGCACCAGATTGTAGACGTAGAAAAAAACACCAATCCGGTGGTTATTTTACACCACCTCAACAAACGGGTAAAGACCCTGCTACACCAGGGCGAATCGTCAAAAGTAAACGAAAACGAACGGGTAAGCGATGGCATGGACTTGTCGCTGTGTGTGGTAGACATGGCACAACGCCAACTAGAGTTTTGTGGTGCCAACCGCCCATTATACGTCGTGCGCAACAAACAACTGGTAGAGTTTAAGGGCAACAAATGGTCGATTGGGGGTGGGGCTGATTATTTTAACAAAAGAACCCAACGCATGCACGACAACGACCACTTGGAAACGGTAAATATTGACCTACAGGTAAACGACCGGGTTTACTTATTTTCTGATGGTATTACCGATCAGTTTGGAGAAAGATCGCAGGCCAAATTTAGCTCCAAAAGGCTCAAAAATGCCATTGCTCAAACTTGCACACTGCCTATGAACCTACAGTGTAGCCTGATAGCACAACGTTTGGAAGATTGGCAGGGCAGTGAGTTTCAGATTGACGATATTTTGCTGATGGGTTTTTGGTTTACTGCTGAAGATTTTCAGAAATACCATACATCAAGCAAGTTGGCCTATGCACCCAATAGCTTTTAGGGAGTCGCAGGTTTTTATGAGGCAAATTAATTCTATACCTTTGCTTGCCTATAGCTACTCATAATAAAGTAATTACATATAGCAATTAGCTACCTGTAGTTACGGTTCAGCACTTACAAACCCACGCTTATATGTGTCTACTTTCTGTGCTATTGCCTTTTTATAATGCAGAAAAAACCCTTGCTCAGGCTATAGAAAGCATACTTGCTCAAACGTTGCCCAACTTTAGGCTGGTGTTGGTAAACAATGCCTCTACCGACCAAAGCCGGGCTATTGCCCAAAGTTTTGCTACTAAAGATGACCGTGTTTTGCTGATAGACGAACCACAAGCAGGCATAGCATACGCGCTCAATACCGGGCTTGCCCACATTACTACCCCTTATATTGCCCGTATGGATGCAGATGACATTGCCTTGCCCCAAAGACTGGAAAAACAGCTGAACTTTTTAGAGCAGCACCCTGCCATACACTTGGTGAGCTGTTTGGTACGACACCAAAGCACCGAATTACAAACCAAGGGCTACCAACGTTATGTAGATTGGATCAATACATTGATTACCTCGACCGACATTAACCTTCACCGTTTTGTCGAGTCACCACTGGCACACCCAAGTGTTTTGTTTAGGGCAAGTGCGGTCAAACAATGGGGCAACTACAGGCAAGGTAATTTTCCTGAAGACTATGAGCTGTGGTTGCGTTGGCTTGGGCAAGGGGCACACATGGCAAAGGTGCCCGAAACCTTGCTTGTATGGAACGATGCCCCTACTCGACTCTCGCGCACTGATGCTCGTTATTCGCCACAAGAATTTTATAAAACCAAGGCCTATTATCTTGCCCAATGGCTACAAAAGCACAACATACATGCACCCGATATATGGGTATGGGGAGCAGGCAAGTTATCGCGTAAGCGTGCCCGGTTGCTTGAACAATTAGGTACCAGTATTCAGGGGTATTTTGACTTAAGTAGTCACCATCGTCTAAATGTTCCCTGTCTGCATTTTCACGACATTCCACCGCCTGGCAAGCTCTTTATTGTATCTTATGTGGGCAATTGGGGAGCACGTGACCAGATCAGGGCACACCTGTTAAAGTTGGGTTATTGTGAGGGTATTGACTTTTTGTTGGCAAGTTGATTGCCCTGTCAGGTTATTACACACTTATTTGTATTATAACTTATAATTATGTTAAGTATGTGATAAAAAGTAAACAACCAAAAGCTACAAGAAGGTATTTGCTTTATTAAAAATAACGTGAGTTAAACCTTTAACTCACGTTAAATTATAAACCTATTGACAATGATTACAGTTATAGTAATGTTGTAAAGATGTTTTTTTATATCCCTGGCAAAAAATTCTTATCCAACCTAAAGAAAGCTAATCCCCAAAAAACCATCATTTACAACTCCTAAAATACACTTTCACCAGTATTTAGTAACACCTATAATAAATACCATCTACTTATGAAAAAGAAGAATTATGTTGTAAGCAAAAACACAGAAACCAATATTATACACATGAAGGTATTGGGTTTTATGAACTTTGAAGAAATGCAGGAAATGTGGGGCAAGACAATGCCTTTGATGAGTGATGAACAGCAAAAAATACTGTATGATGCTACATTAGGCAAGGCTTTGCCCGCCAAATCGCGCCAATGGGCAGTAGATGTGTTGGGCAAGCAATTGTCTGAAAAAAAGGTAAAAATAGCGCGTGTGGTCTCACAAGATATCTTTAACAACCTGATAGCCGAGCAAATCAAGGAAAAGATAAGCAAACACGCCCCCACAATCAAAGAAAATGTTCAAATCTTTGAAACTGTGGCTCAAGCCGAAGAGTGGTTGATGTCTTCATAGTGTTTTGGCGTTGTAAAACTTGTAAACACTGCAGGGCTTTCTTATAAGGTTTGACGAAAGTCCTGTATTTACTGGCAAAATGCACCTCATTACTCCTACAAGCCAACCAAGACGCTCTACACGGGATTGCCCACCAACACTCAGGAATAACCCTTATCAGAAAGTCCACAAAAAAATAGCATCTGCTATAGCATAACCTCCATTATTGTTGTAAAAGTAATATAATCGCTTATTTTTGTCTTTGGGTAAATTTAACGCCAGTTGTTTGAAACCAGGATATGAAAATTGAAGACTTGAATGAGTTTGAGGTAAAAATGCTCGAATTGCTCCAAACAGGAGAAAAATGGGCGGTAGAACTGTTTTTCCAGCAAATGGAAGGAGGGCTCATCAGAAAAACTATGCTCAAACCCTACCAAAAAATATGGCACTGGTATTATCCTACCCAAAAAAGTACAGTATTGGCCATTGCCCAAATGCACCAGGTCATGGGTTGGCAACGATTATTTGTCACCAACCGCCAACTTACCCAAGTACCACAAGAACTTGTCTGGCTCAAGTCACTCAAACACCTGCACCTGTCGCGCAACTTGCTCAAGCACCTTCCTACTGACATTGTCCATTTAGACAACTTGAGAGGGTTGATTATTAACAACAATCAAATAAAGGAGTTACCCGAAGAAATAGGGCAAATGAAAAACCTGGAAAAATTGGATGTCCGGGGAAACCGTTTGCGTGAACTACCCCAAAGCATTGGTCAACTAAAGCAACTCAAAGTACTTGAACTCAAGGGCAATCAATTGCGTAGCCTGCCTGAAGAAATAGGCAAACTAAGCCAACTCGAAAGTATCACCCTACAAAGCAATGCTTTGCAAACCTTGCCGCTATCGCTTGCCAACCTACACGAGCTCAACCACCGCGAAAGCTTTAATCTGTCGCGCAACCATTTTGTCAGTTTTCCAGAAGCACTCCTGCTTATGCCCAACTTGCAACACATAGATTTAAAAAACAATCAGCTTGCTGCCCTGCCCTCCAATATACATTTGCTCGAACAACTCCAAAACCTTGAACTCAGAAACAACAAAATTACCCGTTTACCTGATGCTATAGGGCAATTATCTAAACTTTCATCGCTCGATTTGCGTAACAACTTGCTTACAGACTTACCTAACAGTTTAAAAACATTGGTATCACTAAAGGCGCTTGATATTAGAGGTAATGCCTTTGATAAACTGCCTGATGTTGTAGCTATGCTTCCCAATCTAAAAACGCTTTACGTTGATCTTCCTGTAGCAGAAGCGTCTATCAAACAGCTTGCGCAACAAAAAAATCTGCAGTATTTGTATATCACAGGAGAACCTGAAAAAATAGACAGTATATGCCAACAACTGCAGGTATATATGACAGGTTGTACATTTCAAAGAAGTGCCTGAGTAAATCTTCAAAAAAATTAATAGATATTCTACGGTTATTATCCTATCGGTAAATAACGCGATACTTTTGTGTAAGCACGGCAAATATTTTGCTTAGATTAATAGCAGGCTAAATTATTTCGTTAACTTTAAACCAATCATTGTGGCAAACATCCCCAAAGCAAATTATAATTATCTAATTTTCTTTTTATGCCTTCTATCTCCTTTTGCCTACGCTCAACAGCCATTTATCAAGAATTACCCGCCTAAAGAATACCGGGGTGCCGGGCAAAACTGGAACATTATACAGGGCAAGTCGGGAATGATGTATGTAGCCAACAACGATGGTATACTGCAATACGATGGTTTGCAGTGGAACCTTATTACCCTCCCTAACAAAGCTTTTGTTTATTCGCTTGCTTTGGCTGCCGATGGGCGAATATTTGTGGGTGCAGTAGAAGACATGGGGTATTTTGCCCGCGACTCAAAAGGCAAATGGGTTTTTACATCGCTCAAAGCCCAACTCAAGCAACAAGTCAAAAATATAAAAACCATCCATCAAACCTATATTATTGAAGATCAGGTGATTTTTTTGAGTAACACGCAAATGTTTATTTACAAAAACAATAAATTTACTGTAGTCAAAATTAGCCGGTTTCGTACGTATATACTCAACAATAAGCTTTACATTAAACGTAAAGGCAAACTGTGGGTATACCAACAAGGTAAATTTCAGGTATCCAACTTAATTGAGGGTTTCGACTTATCTCAACTAAGCCTCATTGCCCCTTTTTCGGACAACAAATGGATGATTGTAGATGTAAAAAAGAAAATCTGGATTTACGACTCTAAAGCCTCCAAAGACAAAAAAATACAAGCAGCCCCTCAACAACTGGCTCCCTACCTCAAAAACGAGTACCTGGCAAAAATTACCCGCCTGCCTAATCAACAAATGGCTTTGAAAAGTTATGAGTACTTATTTATCCTAGACAAAAACGGTAAGCTTATACATAAGATAAAAGCAAGTACTGCAACGATTAATAACAAGATCAATGGTTTGCACTACGACCACCAAGGTAACCTATGGCTGGCCATGGACTATGGCATTGCTACCATCATGCTTAATTCGCCCTTGACCCACTTCGACAATAAAGATGGGTTTAAAGGAGTCATCTATAGTCTGGGCAACAACAGTCATTACACCTATATAGGTACCAACCACGGTGCCTATTATTATACCAAAGAAGAGGGGAAAATAAAGAAGGTAAAAAACTTGTATGGCGATTGCTGGAATTTTTACAATTATGGCTCCCAAACCTTGCTTGCCAATAGTTGGGGTATATACCAGGTAAAAGACAGTGTAGCCAAAAGATTGATGCGTTATCGTTATGCACATTCACTGACCAAGCTCAAAGCTCCGGAAAATCATTTTGTAGTAGGAACCTACAATACAGGAATATGGTTGCTAAAAAAAGAAGGTGACCAATGGAAAACCCATAAAATCAAGGGCTTTGAAAAGGAAACCCGCTTTATAAAAGAAGACGATGCTGGACATTTATGGATATCGCACTACAACATGGGGGTATACAAACTCAAACTCAACCCTCAACGCGATTCGGTTATTAGTCAAACATTTTATAACGACAAAAGCGGGTTACCCTCTAACCGCAACACCCGTATGTACAGGCTTCAAAGCGGCAAAATAGTATTTACTACCATTCAAGGTTTTTATGAATACAGTGCCGCCAAAGACAAGTTTGTTCCGATAAAACGCTTCAACCAGGCACTAGGCGACAAGTATTGTGTATACACTTTTCAGGAAGATACTAAAGGCAATATATACTGCTGGCTGGGGCAAGGAGCGCCCTACAACCGTGAAGTGGCGGGTGTACTTAAGAAACAAGCCAATGGATCTTTTAAGCTGATTACCAACTTATTTAATAACATAGAAATAGCCACCAACGGGCTTAGAGTAGATGTAGATGCTCCAGTGCTGGTTACCCCTTCCGAAAAAGAAGTACTGATTGGCAACCTTAACAAGTTGCTCATTTACAATGTGGTAAAACCTACCAACATTGACCAAAGCTACCGGGTCATCATAAAAAATATTCAGGCAAAAGACTCTAGCATATTTAAATATGGCAGACAACGCACCAAGATAGTATTGCCTTATGGTCTAAACAATATCAATGCACAATTTGCCGCAATTACCTACGAAAAAATTGAAAAAACCCGTTACCGCTATCGTTTAGAAGGTTTTCAAGATCAGTGGTCAGCGTGGAACAAGCAGCCCCAGGCCAATTTTACCAATTTGCCAGAAGGCACGTATACTTTTGCTGTTAAAGCCCGCAATGTGTACGACAAAGAAAGTAAAATCAATACTTTTTCGTTTGAAATACGCCCTCCCTGGTACCGTACCTGGTGGGCTTACACTTTGTATGTGGTGCTGAGCATTGCCCTGATTGGGCTGATTGCCTGGCTTAACTCAAGGCGCCTTATCAAGCAAAAAGTAGTGCTGGAACTGGTAGTGCAAGAAAGAACCGAGGAGATCATGGCACAAAACGAAGAACTTATACAAAATCAGGATGAGATTTTGGCACAAAGAAGCTATATAGAAGATCAAAATAAACATTTGCTGCAAAAAAATACAATGATTCAGCAAAGTATTAAGTCAGCCCTTACTATCCAACAAGCATTTTTACCCTTTGACTCCAGGGTAAAAACCTTTTTGTCTAATTATTTTATTGTATACCACCCTAAAGACATTGTGTCGGGAGATTTTTACTGGATAGAAAAGGTGGGTAATAAAACGATAGTAATTGCAGCAGACTGTACCGGGCACGGAGTACCAGGGGCTTTTATGAGTTTGATTGGATACAACCTTTTCAACAAAATTATTTTGCAACAAGACTGTTATGACCCAGTAGACATACTCAACCAACTACATGAACAAGTAGCAATAGCACTTAAGCAACCCAGCTCTAACAACATCAACGGGATGGATGTAATTATTATGGTAATGGAAGACACTCGTAACGAAGCAACCCAACTCACTTTTGCCAGTGCGCGTCGTCCTTTGTATTACCTTACTCCCAAACAAAAAGACGAAATGCATATAGTCAAAGGTACCCGAAAATCGATCGGAGGATTGCAAAATAAAACAATTTCGTTTGAAAAACACCAACTGATTCTCCCCAAAGACAGCCTCATCTATGTAGGGTCTGACGGTTTGGTAGATCAAAACAATCCTGAGCGCAAAAAGTTTGGGGCAAGACGCCTCGAACAGTTGCTACAGGACATTGCATGGCTACCACTGGACGAACAGAAGGAAATCATAGAAAAAGAATTGAGTGAACACATGGAAACCGCAGCCCAACGTGATGATATTTTGTGGATGGGCATCAAGGTTTAACATTCGGTGACGATTGCCCTGAAATCGTGCATCTAAACACCTATTCTTTCACCCATCAATACCGATGTCTCCATTCCCTGACGGGTGTTGGCCAGCAGGTCTTCATCCAATTGTACTTGATCCCGGTCGATCAACATTAACAACGAAGAACCACCAAAAGCGAAATATCCCATTTCGTCTCCTTTGTTTACCTGAGTATTGGGTTCATAAGTATTGATAATAGTACCCACCATGGTGGCTCCTACCGGGCTTATGAGCACATCGCCTCTGGTGGGGCTTGACAAAATAGTATATGTTCTTTTGTTTTCACAAAAAACCCTGGCAAAGTCGGGGGTAACAGCATAAGGCGATACTGAATAATACCTGCCCGAAATGTTGTAGGAGGCATACGCAACGCCACTTAGGGGAAAATGAAACCTGTGATAATCGGTAGGTGCCAAACGCACCAGTATCAACGATGCATTTTGGTATTTTGCTGCCAGTGCCTGATCTTTCAGAAATTTTTCGAGGGTAAACTGATTGCCTTTGACAAAAAAACTACGCAACTCGCTTATATTTTCAAAAACCAGCATTTTGCCATCTGCCGGCGATACCACCCCCTCTTCTATTGGTCTTACTTCAGGCTTTAGCTTACGATAAAAAAACTCATTGAACGAATTAAACTCACTGGTAGGCAGTAAGGCTTCGCTCATGTCAATGTTGTATGTATCTACAAAGGGTTGGATGTTCTTTTTTGAACGGGGGCTGCTCATAAGTTTGCCATACAAAGTTGACAACAGTTTACGCTTGACCACCAAATGCAACGGAAGTTGCCCAAAAGGATTGTAGTATAAAAACTTTAATAAGCCCTCTCCGGGTGGATTTTCGTAAATAATTTGTTGGGTTTTTCGATCTATATACTTTATTTCCTGCATTCTGATAGTCTTTTTTACTTTGATTGGGGTGTAAAAGTATAGTTTTTTTTGGTTAAGTACTGAGCCACAATTAAATATATCTGACAAGCGAATATAATTAACCCACTATAAGTGGGCAAAGTCCATTTGTAGTTAATTGTATTGATATGTGTAGTCAAGGCTTATTGTTACTTAGTCTATAGCTTTTTTACAATTGGCAACAGGCTTTCTTTAGCTCACAATTTGGCTACTACAAACCTACTCCCTCCTGCTACTCAAACCCAAGTATCACCACGACTGCCTACCCTACTATATTGCCCTTATAAAGAAACCAATCACTAAATTTTTACCATTGCCCTAAAGTACTAATTTTGCCAACCGCAGGGAATACAACTCCCTCACTTGAATTAGACTTTTTTATGGAACAATTTATATTAAAAGAGCTGACCGAGGCTCAATCGGTACTGGAAAAGTTTGTTAACCAGCCCGAAAATATTCAGAAAATAGCTCAAGCAGCCCAAATAATGGCAAGTGCCATGCGACAAGGCGGCAAGGTAATGTCTTGTGGCAACGGGGGGTCACACTGCGACGCCATGCACTTTGCCGAAGAACTTTCAGGGCGTTATCGCGATAACCGCCAGGCATTGGCAGCGCTTGCCATCTCCGACCCCAGCCACATGTCTTGTGTGTCTAATGACTATGGTTATGAATTTGTTTTTTCTCGTTTTGTAGAGGGCTTGGGCAAAGCAGAAGATGTGCTGTTGGGCCTGAGCACCAGTGGCAATTCAAACAATATCATAAAGGCTGTAGAAGCGGCTCAAGCCAAGGGAATGAAAACAGTCATACTGACAGGAAAAGACGGGGGTAAACTTGCGGGTATGGCAGATGTTGAAATTGTAGTGCCTCACTTTGGCTATGCCGACCGTATTCAGGAAATCCACATCAAAATTATCCACATTCTGATTGGCTTAATTGAACAACAATTGGTAGTACAATAACATTGGGCAAGTCCCAAGCACTCCAGACACTAAAGAAGGTAAAGGTGAACACTGTCGAAATGTTCACCTTTTTTTTAATGGTTCAGGTCTATTGCTTTGCTCTTTCCCTAACTCTCTACTTTTTGTCTTTGACTACCTTAAACTGTACCCGGCGGTTTCTTACCCGGTTGTAGTAGTCATCGTTAGGGAAAGCAGGCTGTTTTGAGCCAAAACCAGTAGTAGTGAGTCTTTGGGCATTTATCCCGTTTTTAACCAGATAAGCCTTCACTTTTTGCGCTCTGTCTTCCGACAATTGTTGGTTATTGGCTTCTGACTGGCTAATATCACAAGTATGCCCTTGTATTTCGAGCTCGATCTCCGGGTATTTCTTCAATACATTGACCACTTGATTGAGGTATGCTTTTGCCGGGTTGATCAGGTAATTCTTTTTGTATTCAAAATACACTGATTTTGCCAACAACTCCAGGTGCTTTTCAGCAGGAGCCTTTTTGTTAGTGGCTACTGATGGCGATGGTACTACCTTTTCTTCCTGGGGCACTACGGTAATTTTCTTTGGTCGTTTTTTTCGTTCAAAAGTGTTTTTCACATAAGGCTTGCCAATTTTTAGCCCTAATTTTACCTCAAAGGTATTTACCTGTGGAGCGCTTTTAGTAGCCGCAAAACCATACCCAATGGCTACCATATAGTGAGGCTGGTTAAACTCAAACGATACATTGGCTATGCCGTGCGAGTTGTACCACATACCCAGTCCTACATTTGTCTGAGGTTGGTCTTCGGGAGAGCCCAACTGGTACCAAAGCAAAGTACCAGCGTTGATCTGTCGACTTAAGCCTATTCGTTCTACCCACCGAACATTGGGCATCACTTTGATGGTTTGATTGTCAAATACAGTAATGCCTCCTGTTACCACCAGGTTGATCGGTAACAGTTCTTGTTGGTTGGGGTTAAAAGATACATCAGGACGGTTTAGGTTTTGCCCCGACACTCCAAGGTAAGCCTTTATGTCAGAAGTAGAGTCGGCATTGGTAAAGTACCAGTATAAACCAGCACTCGCAGTAGGGAAACTCACGGGGGCTACTCCTATTGCTTCGTTGCTGGCTATTTCGCCCAAAAACTGCCCATCAACCCATTGATTGCCGGTAGTAAGTTGAGATGTATTGAGGTTTTGCCAAAAATAACCTCCTTGCACCCCCATGCTTAAATAATGGGTTTTGCCTAGTTGCTGATTATACGCAAACCCCGCCTGTAGACCAGTGGTCTGTAGGGTGCCTCCCCCGCCTGCCCGGTCATTGATCACTGAAAAACCAGTGCCACCGAGCCTTCCTTTGTTTTTAGACTTTATGGGGTACAACAACGACATCATAGGTGTCTC
Organism: Microscilla marina ATCC 23134; assembly: GCF_000169175.1. Taxonomy (NCBI): domain Bacteria; kingdom Pseudomonadati; phylum Bacteroidota; class Cytophagia; order Cytophagales; family Microscillaceae; genus Microscilla; species Microscilla marina. Next base: position 23,552 of record NZ_AAWS01000008.1, on the reverse strand, counting down.
GAAGGCAGTGTTGGAGCCTAATAAACCGCTTCCCAGGCTTACCTGACGGTAACTCGCCAGGGCAAAGGGTTGGTTATACGTACCTATCATTGCCGGATTGGTTTGCATAGGCGAAAGGTGATACTGCGAATAAGTGGCAGTTTGGGCGATGAGTTGATTATGAACGATTAGGGTAAAGGTAAATAAACTTAATAGCAGACATTTGTAATTCATTGCATTCAATATTTTGTACTATTTTTATAATAAACTTATATATCTCAATATAAATCATCATTTCATGCACACGCATCAAATGATAATTCTCAATATTTCAAGCAGTTAGCTATGATCTAAACGGTGATTTCAGAGAATGGTTACAAGTTCATAATAGCAGTATTTATAGGTAGCAACCTATGTATTACAAATCCGTATAAGTGCTTTGCATCTTTTGCAAAGGTTACCACTTATCACCACGTACAACAACAACACATGTAGCATACCAAGCAGATAAAAGGCGGTCACTACAGTGAATTATTTTACCATTGCCTTTGTTTTGTGGTAGTAATTAGATCGAAGATCAAGAATGACAAATCAAGAAAAACACTCAAAGAAGAAAAAAAAGAAATCGCTCAAGCGAGAACTTATCGAGTGGGCAGTATTCCTAACAGTCATAGGCATTTTGTGGGTCACAGGTTGGTATAAAGACCTTGCCTCAGGCATGCAGCAAATGGTACTAAAAACAGGCTTTGTACAGGCAAGCGCTCACAAAAAAGAAGCACAAACGACTGCTCCTTATAATTTTCAACTGCGGTCGTTGGACGGCAAACTTTTCAACTTTAACGACCTAAGGGGTAAAACCGTTTTTTTGAATATATGGGCTTCGTGGTGCCCTCCTTGCATTGCCGAAATGCCCGATATTCATCAATTATACAAAGAAGTGCATTCTAAACATATCAAGTTTGTGATGCTGTCGCTGGATGACGACCCTAAAAAAGCTGCCCGATTTATTCAGCGTAAAGGGTACAGTTTTCCGGTGTATACTCAAGCAACCGCATTGCCCCCTGCTTATAGTTCGAAAACTATCCCTACTACTTTTGTGATTTCGCCACAAGGCAAAATCGTAGTAAAACATACTGGGATGGCGGCTTACAATACCGATAAGTTTAAAAAATTACTGATGGATGTTGCTCAGGCAAAAAACTAAAAGCTTCGAACAACAAATATCGCCCAAAGTAGTTTAAAACTGCATAGTGCAACAAGGGCTGGGTATAGTTTTTGCCTTTTTAGTAATGGTTGAAAAATAAGGTATCCATTTGGAGATAGAGATTTACCACTGAGACGAGGCGTTTTTTGCGTTCGTAGCAGCGCTACGAGCAATAACCGATGGCTACAGCTTTGCTGTGCCGAGCTCTGCCAAAGGCTAAAAATAACGAAGTATCAGTAGTGAAGGTCATTTCCTAAATCGAAAGATTATTTTTTGTCCATTACTTAGCACAGAACTTTCCTTAAGTTCAGCACAATCATTTGGGCTATCTTTCGAATTTAAAGTTGTAGATGTGATAAATAAATTATTGGGTGTGTTGTTTGCCATTGTGCTACCTTTTCTTCCAGCCATGGTTGAGGCACAAAGCCATAAAATTAACAGCCTAAAAATACTGGTAGACGCAAGCAAAAAAGACAATAACCAAGTAGATGTATTGAACAAACTGGGTGGCTTGCTCCAGAAGAGCAGCCCAAGTGCAGCCGAGAGTTATACCAAACGTGCCTTAGGACTGGCAATGGACATTTCTTATACTACTGGCATGGCCATGGCTTATACCAATCTGGGCGATTTGTCAGCGTCTTTTCGTGATGATTACCTAGCGGCCGCCAAATATTACGAAAAAGCTTATGACATTTACCGTGAACTGTACCGCAACAACGCTATAGACAAATGGCAGGTATACCGTTTTTTGACCGAAAATGCCATTCCTACCTATAATACGCTGCGTGAAAAAAAGAAAGGTCGCTACCGAAAAGCACGCAAATATTATCAAAAACTATATGTAGAGTTTACCGATTACCTTACTTTTCTTGCCACTTCTACCAAAGATAAATTAAGCTCTAAAGAGTATGAACTCAAAGACAAGGATGTAGAACTGAGGGCCAAGGAACGGGAATTGCTTGCCAAACAAACCAAACTAAAAGCTATAGATAAACGCCTGAAAAGTGCAGGAATAAAACTACAGCAACGTGAAATAGCTCAAAAACTACTGGAACTCGCCAAAGATAGTCTTTCTGACAGTTTGTTTATTGCAGAGTCGATACGCTTAAAACTTGCCGATAGTTTGGTAATCAAAGAGTTGGAAATTAAAAACAACCAACTAAAGTTAAAAGATGGCGCCTTGCAACTGCTCAAACAACGCCAAAAGCTAGATAGACTAGAGCTGGACAAGGCTCGACAACGCACCTTGATTTCGTCGATTACGGTAGGGCTTGTATTGCTGCTGGTGCTGGCATTTGTGTTATATAGAAATAACCGAATACAAAAACATACCAACGCGTTGCTTACTGTACAACGCAATCAACTAAAAGAACGAAACTTTGAAATTGAGCAGCAAAACGAAGAAATAAGAAATAAAAATGAGCAGATAGGCAGCAAGAACAAAAAAATTACCGAAAGTATCAACTACGCCCAACGCATTCAGCAAGCCATTTTGCCCGACCAAACCTTGATTAAAACTGTGCTTCCTCAGTCGTTTATTTATTACCGTCCTTATCAAATTGTCAGTGGTGATTTTTATTGGTTTGGGGTGGTTGACAAAAAAGTGGTTTATGCTGCTATAGATTGTACCGGGCACGGTGTACCAGGGGCTTTTATGAGTATGGTGGGTAGTGCATTGCTCAACGAAATAGTAAATCAAAAACAGGTCACTGAACCTGACCTCATTCTCAAAAACTTGCACATAGGCATTCGTGATTCGTTGCGCCAAAAAGACACCCTCAATCAAGACGGTATGGATATGGCAATGATAGTAATAGATACAGTTACCCAGCAATTGCATTTTGCGGGCGCCAAAAATCCTTTGGTGTATATTCAGCAAGGTGAGCTACACACCATCAAAGGAGATCGTTATCCGATTGGAGATGTGGTGATCAACAAAGACGAACGCACTTTTACCAAGCATACCATTGCCCTTGACCATACTACGGTATGTTATATGTTTTCAGACGGTTACCAAGACCAGTTTGGGGGACCTGAAAAAAGAAAATTTATGGGCAAGCGTTTGCGTCAGATGTTGCTGGATCACCACCAATTAGATTTTGAAAAGCAAAAAGCAGTATATGAGCAAACTCTGCTGGACTGGATTGGCAAGGGTGCACAAATAGATGATGTTTTATTGATTGGATTTAAATTTGACGAACACGTATCTCAGCAGGTATTAAAGCTGAACCAGACAAATTCAACTATAGAATAATAGTGGTTTACTCACTTTTTGCGTTTTCCTAAGTATAAACCCTTCAGTTTAGCAGATGTGCACTTACTTTGCAATGAAAAGCTTTAAGTATAAATACAATGAAAAAACTAAGTGTACTGTTACTCTTTATTACCATTGTTTTTTTGCCCACACTCCAGGCGCAAACCAGCATAGAAGTAATGCATGAAGCAGGGGTAAGTAATTTGTTTTTGAGGTATGAATATGGAGTCAATACACAAAACACAAACCTGGCAGAGGTAAAAGACGCCCAATATTTTCCGGGCATATCTTACTCACCTCGTTTCAATTTTTTTGAAGAAGATGGCGAAGGAAGCAGCAGTTTTTCTATCAACCTCAACAACGATTTTTTATTTGGTAACTTATTGTCTAGCAGTTTTGAAAAAAAATCCTGGGCATTTATGTCTACCCTGTCGTTTAATCTAAACCTGGGGGCGGGTGCTACCAAAAACTCGTTTGAACAATTTGGTGGTTTTGTAGGCATAGGCTACAGTTACTCTAACATACACCTTATAAACAATAGCCTGCTGAACCGCATCACCGAAAGTGTAATAGCTGATCCTACCATTACTCCCGATTATAGCAAAGCTACTGTGCCTTTGCAAGGCATTTATTTACACTTGGGGGGTAGAATGAAGGTAGGCAGTGGCGTTGTAACGCTGGAAGGTTACTCTACGCTCACTCCAGAACTCAACGGAGTGTATACCATAGGCATCAGGGCTTTGTACGGTTTTGGCATTGGATTATGACAAACAAGGCGGTTCATTGAGCAATGGACAGCCTTGTTTGAGCTGTTGTGTAACGTTGGTTGGCTACTTCAATAGTATGCGATCAATTAACAGCCTGAATTTTTCTGCTTTTTTATTGGCAATCAAAAAAGCCAATTCTTCAAATGCCTCTGAAGAAAAGTGGGGCATATCTAACATTCTCCCTCTAAACGAAGGTGCCAGGTCTTTTAACGGCACACTCACCTCCTGCCACTCGCCCGAAGTAGTAAAGGTGGTAATGTAAGAATAGTAGTCGTTGGCATTGGACTTCAGCCGAAACTGGTATTTTTTACCGTCTCCCTTTAGCTTGATTACTACCTTGGTGTAGCCTGCTACTGCTACCTTGCCCGACTGGTATCTTACCGATGAAAAACCCCCGTTATTTTCCAGTGATACTGCTCCCTCAAACACCCCAAAACCATCTGGGCTAAGTTTAAAAACTCCCGAAGAGTTGCCCCCCATTACTACGTCATCTACAATACGCCAAGCCTCGATATCGACATTTTTGTCAAAGTTGAAAATTACTTTTGAGGGGGTTGTTGAAGTTAAAGTCATAATGATTGCTGTGATTATATATTTCATAATTGAATTCAATGTTTGCCAATCCATCCGTTTTTTTGATTAACTGTTTGAACAGCCAATTGGTTTATTACTACAAACGTAACTATATACAAGCCAAAATAATTTATGACTATCTGGCTACTCACTTCCTTAGATACCGATGTATATCGGTACCCAAAAAACAGCTGATTTTAGGGTTTCGATCGGTTGGTGAGGACACCATAGCCGTCAGGCTACTATTTTTTTCGCTCCGTGAAACATCTTTCAGTATCCAAGTTTTGGCGATTCGATCAGCGCGTGGGGACACTCGCTGAGGCGGTGACGGTATTTTTAAGTGATTTTTTCACTCTTTTTCTCTTAATCTGACGGCTATGGTGAGGACACACAACCTCCGAATCAAGTTCGGTTCACAACTCCGAGCTTGTTTTCGGAGAGCAAGCGAGGTGGTGATGGTATTTTAAAAAAAGCTAAATAGAGTAGCACTTATTAACAACAAGTATTAATTACAGAGGGCAATATAAACACCTTGTTTGCTTTTTGGAACTAACTCAGGACTAAGCGCTTGTTTATTTGTTAAGGGGGGCTGATCAGCAATGATCAGCCTTTTTTATGATTATAAATTCAATGGGAAAACAATTGGGGGAGACCTAAGAATAAGTTGTGTGGCCTGATGAGTTTGTATTACACATTCATTTTACACTGTTTTAAACACACAACTTTTAATCGTCATGAATTAACTATATAAAGATATAATTCAGTACAAAATTGCATTATTTAGACATAACACAAAATTTAATTTCATTACACCTGCAATTACACAAATAATTTCATTAAAACCAATAAACTAATGTAATTTGTTTCAGCAATAAGACACTTTATTTGCCTTAATTTTTACTTTGCCAAAAATACAGTGGTGCCTCCTCTTACAAAACTTTTGCTCAAAGCCTGTTTTTATTGATAAAAGTCAGCTTTCAATGCGTATGTTACGCCTGTAAGTTTATTTGGCAGAGGCAACAATGTACTCAAGTCTTGAAAAGTAAAAATGCCACCTCCAGCAGGAGGCAGCATTTTGAAAAGAACTCTAAAATATTTTGGCAGTGGTTTACTTTCCAACCATTTCTACACTTCGCTCGATAAACTTGGTAAGGTTTGCACCAGAAAGCAAGTTTTGAGAAAGCAACGCCAGGTCGTAAGCCTGCAATACCAAGGCTTTTTGCGCTGCTTCTTCGGCTTTTAATATTTTTTGAATAATGCTGTGGTTTCCGTTAATAGACACCGTAAGTGCCGAAGGAAACTCACCTAAGCCCATCATTCCGCTTGTTTTTGCCATCTCTTGCGCACGACGCATAAATTCAGGCACCGTAATTACCACAGGTAACTCATCGGTAGGTAAAGCTTCTACCTGAAGATTCAACGCATTGTTGTTCAGCGTTTTCTCAAATACTTCTTTGATCTTGGTAGCTTCCTCTTCCGACAATACGCTTTCTTTCTCTGTACCTGTGTCTATCAGCTTGTCCATCGTGTCGGCATCTACCCTTTTAAAGCTTGAGTTGGGTATTTTAGACTCTAAAGAACCCACAAAATGACTATCAATCATTTGGTTGTCTAAGAGTAGGACATCATAGTTTTGTTTGCGTGCCGAACTGATGTAGGCATCTTGCTTGTCGGGGTCGTTAGAATACAAGTATACCACATTCTCGTTTTTGTCGGTTTGTGCCGCCTGTATGTGCTCACGGTATTCGTCCAGGGTAAAGTACTTGCCTTCACTGTTTTTGAGCAAGCATATATTCTTTGCCTTGTCATAAAACTTCTCGTCGCTTAGAATACCATATTTTACAAAGAACCCAACGCTTTCCCATTTTTCTTCAAACGCAGTACGCTCTTTCTTAAACAACTCCTCTAGTTTGTCCGCCACTTTGCGGGTAACGTAGCCGTTGATCTTTTTCACGTTGGCGTCTGATTGCAGGTAACTACGCGACACGTTCAATGGAATGTCTGGAGAATCGATGACTCCACGCAATAACATCAAAAACTCAGGCACTACGTCTTTTACTTCATCGGTAATAAATACCTGACGAGAATACAGCTGAATTTTGTCTTTGTAAAGGTCAAAGTTGTTGGTGATTTTTGGGAAGTACAACACCCCGGTCAAGTTAAAAGGGTAGTCTACATTGAGGTGAATCCAAAACAATGGATCGGGCGACATGGGGTACAACTCTTTGAAGAAGGCAAGGTAGTCTTCATCTTTTAGTTCGCTGGGCGACTTGGTCCAGATAGGAGTCGTATTGTTGATTTGCTCGCCATCGAGCTCTATGGTAATAGGTAAAAACTTGCAATACTTATCTAAGATACCACGCAGGCGCGCCTTGTTCAAAAACTCTTTAGAGTCTTCAGCTACCTGCAATACAATGTCGGTTCCACGCTCTTTTTTTTCTCCTGGCGAAATCTCAAATTCGGTACTGCCCTCACACTCCCACTGGGCAGCTTCAGCGCCTTCTTTATGCGAAAGTGATACAATTTTCACCTTGTCGGCCACCATAAAAGCTGAGTAAAAACCCATACCAAAGTGTCCAATAATTTCTTTGCTGTCTCCCTGATCGCTGTCTTTGTATTGTTCTATAAACTCGGTAGCCCCAGAGAACGCTACCTGGTTGATATACTTTTTAATATCTTCGGCAGTCATTCCAATCCCAGCATCGCTCACGGTAATGGTGCCCGCTTCTTCGTCGATGCTTACCTGTACTTTTAGCTCACCTACTTCGCCCTGGTACTCGCCTATAGCCGCCAGTCTTTTGAGCTTTTGGCTGGCATCCATTGCGTTGGCTACCAACTCTCGCAAGAAGATTTCGTGGTCGGAATACAAAAACTTCTTGATAATAGGAAAGATATTTTCGGTGCTTACGGAAATTGTTCCTTTTTCTTGCATGATTTTTAAGCCTTTTTTTTAGATTCTTTTACCAAACTACCACGCATTTTTTTTGGGCCTGTGCCCAGATACCTGGTAGTGTGTTTTTTTGATTAAAATGGCTGTGTTCAAAACCTATTCCAAACAAGGCAGTATGCCATATTGGCATAAACAACCACAAAAAACCAAACAAAAGCCTTATTACAAACAATTATTTTATCATATACGTTTTATACAAAACATTCCTTTTATATTTTATTTTTTTACATAATTTGCACCCAACGCTTATATCAATCTATACTATATTCAAAGCTGGCAATTAGTCTATTTACAAAAAAACACAACTAACCCTATGAAAAGAACACACTTTTATCTGCTCCTGTTGTATGTTGGTTTTCTCCCTAATGCCATTATTGCTCAACACAAAACATACCGTCAGGCATCTCCTGCCTCATTGTCATCTATGTTGCTAGAGTCTAGCATTACTTATGAGTTTGTCTGGAACAAACACCACCAACTGCCCCAGGTAATAGAGCGTACCCTTGACCGGGTAATCGGGCTTGAGCCACAACAAACGCTTTACCGCGCCAAGTTTTACGACCAACACTCGCGTATTGTCAAGGCAGAATGCCTCAACAGCGACGGACAACAACAGAAAATGGGCGAAATACAATGTGGCAACCACTCTATTCAGGGAATTTTTTATTCTGATGCCCAAATTTGCCGTTACCCACTCAAATTCAAAAACGCTGGACAAACCCTGAGCCTCAAAACTCTCAAGCAATACAATGATGTAAAATACCTCACGAGTGTATATTTTCACGAAGATTTGCCCACCAGCACCAAAAAGATAGTTTTTATCATACCCGAATGGATGGAGGTGGAACTGAAGGAGTTTAACTTTAAGCCTTTTGAGGTTTCGAAAACAAAAAAATACCTTGCCCAACGCAAAGCCTGGCAATACACTTATGAGGCGCACAACCTGACTGCCCTCTCCAGAGAATACTTTATGCCGGGCAATTCGCACGTATACCCGCATGTGTTGGTGCTTGCCAAAAGTTTTACCAAAAACCAACAACGCCAAACCCTGCTGGCGTCTACCGACGACTTGTATGCCTGGTATTCTAGCCTGACCAATCAGGTAAAAAACCAACCGCAAAACCTGCGCCCCCTGCTCCAGCATATCATACAAGGCAAACAAAGTGATGTGGGCAAAATCAAGGCAATTTATTACTGGGTACAAGACAACATCCGTTACATTGCTTTTGAAGATGGCATTGCCGGGTTTAAACCTCAGTCGGCCAACAAGGTGTTTGACCAAAAGTATGGCGATTGTAAAGGAATGGCTAACCTTACCAAGGCGTTGCTCAAGCTGGCTGGTTACGATGCGCGCCTCACCTGGATAGGTACCAATCATTTGGCCTACGACTACTCTATTCCTTCGCTGGCGGTAGACAACCACATGGTATGCACAGTATGGCTGAAAGGCAAACGGTATATTTTAGATGCCACCGAAAAGTTCAACGCTTTGGGTGATTATGCCGAACGTATTCAGGGGCGCCCGATTTTGATAGAAAATGGAGATAAATATATTTTGGACAAGGTGCCCGTATTGAGCAATACCCGCAACCTGGTGATTGGCACCCAAAAAGCTTTTATCAAAGATGGGGCACTGCAAGGCAAAGGTACCATGGAGCTATCAGGAGAAAACAAGCAAATGTTGCTTTACTATTTGCACACGACCCCTACCCAACGCCGCCCCCGTTTTATCAAAGGGGTGATTTCGTCGCGCAACCAAAACTTCGAGGTGTTATCGAGCCGAACCAGCAACGTACATAACCGCGAACAGCCTTTCGAGATTCAATACCGTTTTCAAAATAAAGCCCAAGTCAACAAGTTTGGCAATGAACTGTACATTGATATTGACTACGCCAAAGAATACAAAGCTTCTATTATAGATACCAATCGTTTGTCTTATGTAAAGTTTCCGGAGAAGGTGCTCAACCTGACCAACATTACACTGGAAATACCCAAAGGATATAAGGTGAAACACCTACCCGCCAATATGGAGTTTATGCACCATAAGTTTTCGTTTAGAGTAAAGTTTGAGCAAAACAAGGGTAAGCTGCTGTATATCAAAGAGATAGTAGTAGGCGATGGCATCATACCTAAAGAGTGTTTTAAAACCTGGAATGAATGTATTATCCAACTCAATAAAATTTACGAAGATCAGGTGGTGCTGGTGAAGAAACAGGGGGAGTAATTAGAAATTACGAATGGTTCAATTACGAATTGGGCGAAGCCATTCATAATTAAGTCCAGAGCTTTTCTTGAGCTACGATGGGTTTTAGCCTATAGCTTTTTTTGTTCTTTGCGTGGTTTAGCCTTTAGCTTTTTTGTTCTTTGCGTGGTTTAGCCTTTAGCCTTTTCTTGAGCTACGATTGGCTTTTAGCCTTTAGCTTTTGTTTGGCTGTTTGTAGGGGCTTTTAGCCTTTAGCTTTTTCTTGAGCTATGATTGGATTTAGCCTTTAGCTTTTGTTTGGCTGTTTGTAGGGGGCTTTTAGCGTCGCTTGAGCCCATTCGTAATTCGTAATTAATTCGTAATTGAAAAGCTTTGCGCCCATTAGCTAAAGCAGAGCTCCCTCCGGTCGGTTCGTAATTTCCTCACCCGAACTTGTAAAAAAATGCCCAAGCTCAAGGGACATATTTGCCTTTCTCTATTCTATCTAAGCAAATAGACAATCACAAATGTGATTGTTCCAACCTTTAAAATTAAATATTTTATGCAAAAATCTAGTATCAGCCAGCATTCAGGCAGGTCTACCTTCAGCCAAAGTCTTCGGGCATTTATCAAAGACGCAGACAACCAAGCCATTGTACAGCTACCTATGGTGGCAAAAATTATCCAATCTGATAAAAAAGAACAACACCTGGGCATTCTTTCTACCGATTCTAATGGATATGTTTCATTTAAATTTGCCATAGCGCCACACACAGAAATCAAAGCAATTTTGCTTGCTCCGCTGGGACTTGACCACTTAGCTCAAGATGTTTTCCCTATGTTACAGGCACAAGGAAGCATGTCAGCCATTGAACTGGAGTACAGTGACACTTCTAACATTCGTAGTGCGATAGCAAGCGGCAAAGATCAAAGTTTTCTCAGCATTCAAACCCCCGATCCATTAGACTACCACATTTCTCCAGGTTCGTTGGCTGCTCAACCCCAGCTTACGTTGGGCAGTGGCGATTGCTCTCGTTTGATTCCTGCGCACAACACAACTTACACTTACCAATATGGTGAAATTGTCAAGAAAAATGCTCCTATAGAAAATGTCACTATAGCAGCTTTGGCAAATGATGATTGTAGTGAAAAAGTAAAGGCGACAGCTATAGGAGAGGGCAAGCTTCAGGAATACAAGCTTGACATCATTCCCAAAGGTTATTCACTGGGCGAGTTGCTTTATTCTGTTACGCTGGCTCCCTGCGAGTCGGTACGCATTGCGGTCATCGACTGGATGAGGCAGGAACAGGCTTACCGCCAGGAAAACAACTTTTATCAGGAGACTTACATCAGTCAGTACAACCGCAGTTTGTTTGCACAGGAAATTTTGTCTGCCAGCCTTCAGGAGCGTTCCTTTTCGTTGGGGGTTCAAACAGGTGTAGGCAATAGCAACAAAGCTTCTGCCAGTGGCAATGCAAGCATTCCCCTAAAAGGAGCAACTATAGGTTTGGGAGGGGCTTTGTCTTCTGCCGTTACCAGCTTTGTAAACGTTGGTGTTGGCTATAGCAGTGGTCGTCGTCAGATTGCCGCCGAGTCTACCCAAAGCATGGTAGACAACATCCAACAAAGGGCCAACCTTGCCCGCCGTTATAGCAGCTCTATAGTGATGGAAGCCAATCAGGTAGCGCAGGAAAGTGTGATCACCCGCGCCCTTTGTAATCATAACCATTGCCACACCCTCAATGTGTTTTATTACCAGGTAATACAACACTACCTTATCCAAAACACTTTTATAGGTGAAGGAGATATTTACTGGGTACAGTACGAAAACAATGGTTTTACCGAAGAAAATGTAATTCGTTATCAACATTTGTTAAAAAATGCCTTACTGGATCCATCATTGTTGCCCTGCTTTGAGGCTTTAGAAAAATCTTTTTTGTGTGCAGGCAGTTCCGGCGGTGGAGAAACAACTACTATCACCGAAGACTTGCATACGCAACGAATTGAAGGGGAAATAAAAATAGGCGATACCGCAGGAGCTGCTTTTGACGGGGAACTGTACCTGGAGATTACGGTGGCTGGGCTAAACGAGGTAATACACGGCAACCCACTAGAGCCCATAGGAACCAAAAAAGCATTCAGAAAACGGTATAAACAAGGAGAAACTTATTCGTTTGCCTTTAACTTATCGAGCCCGGTAAAGGTGTCTGATATTCAACAGATTACCCTCAGAAGCGAACCTGATGAGGCAAGCGATGCTAAGTTTCTACTAGACCACATCAAGGTCAATTACACCACAGTTGAAATAGGTGGGTTGTTTTCGTTGTTGAACAATGGCAACAATGTAAGTATGGCAAAGTCTGACCGCAAAACATACCCCACCAGTCCCGAACGCACTACTTATGAATACGAAGACGATACTCCGGGGGGAGGTGCTGTTGGTGCGGGCACAGACGCTGGCACTGCTTGTTGTGCAAAAAGGTTACTCAGACACCTTAATTGCAATAAGTTGCATTACAATAAGGCAATTTGGCTGTATGAAGATGCCGACGAAAGAGCCATTCGTTTTGAAAATGTATTGGTTGGTGGAGAGCCTTTGATCAATCAGATCAAAAATGAGCCTATTGCCATTCAGGGCAATTGTGTGGCGTTTAAAGTAAACGATTATCAGTTAGACCACCAGACTCCCATTGTCACCAAAGAGCATATTACAATGCCCACACGTGGTATTTTTTCTGAGGGTATTTTGGGGCATTGCAACACTTGCGAAAAGGTAAACGATGAGGTGTTTTGGGACTGGTCTGAGTCTCCGTGCAACTGTGGAGCGCCTGATATTACGGTGGCTACTGGCAATGCTGGCAGCAACTTGTCGGGGAGCGATGCACTTAAACCCACTGATTTTATGCAAAACTCAGTAAATGTGCAAACAGGCGGCGATATACCTGTAAGTGCTTTGGGTAAACTTTTGGAGGCGTTATCGGCAGACTCTAAACTGCGTGACCCTGATGTACTGGCAGACCTTTCCGAATTGTTTAAAACTTTGGGGGGTGAGGGCAGCAGTGATTAACTTGGTTTTCTAAGTTATTTTTTAATGGGAGTCGTTAGACGAGAGTTTTTTCTTGAGCTGTTTTTAGCCTTTTATTGAGCTGTTTGTAGGGGGCTTTTAGCTTTTTATTGAGCTGTTTGTAGAGGGCTTTTAGCCTTTTCTTGAACTACGATGGGTTTTAGCCTTTAGCTTTTTTTGTTCTTTGCGTGGTTTAGCTTTTAGCCTTTAGTCTTTTTTTGAACTATGATTAGCTTTAGCCTTTAGCTTTTTGTGTTCTTTGCGTGGTTTAGCCTTTAGCTTTTTCTTGAGCTATGATTGGATTTAGCCTTTATCCTTTTCTTGAGCTGTTTGTAGGGATCCTTTAGCCTCGCTTCGCGCTCATCTTGTATACGATGTTTCGGGCGTTGGTATGCTCTGGTCTCGTTTCACTAAGACCAAAGCCAAGAAAGTGGTTAGAGTTAGTATCTGTCCGGAAAGTCTATAAAAATTCAAAAAGTACAATTCAGTACCTTCTGCGAATTTTTCCAAGTCTATGTAGGTTATAGGCTAAAACGCTTAAGCCTACATATCTTTTGAATCCTTCAATTGTTTTATCCCGGCATTTGCCAGCTCCTAAGCATTCCAATTGGTTAATATTAGCTTCTATAGTAGAGTGCTTCTTTCGGTATTTTTTAAATTCCGCTTCTTCCTGTTGTTTTTGTTCTTTTTTAGAAATCCTTCCTTTTTTGGGCATTACCAGGCAGTCTACCTGCTCTGCAAGCCCCTCTCTGTTTTCCGGTGAGCCAAAATTTCGGTCAAAACTCCAGGATTCTATACGGTATTTCCCGTGTTTACTTTGAATAAAGTCTCTGATAATCAGAGGCATATCTACATCGTGTTGTTTTTCCATTACTTGCCAATGCATACAGAAGTGGTGCTGATTGGTTGTAATGCAAACGGCGTGTCCAAGCGCTACTTTTTTATTACTCTTTCCTTTACTAACCCACTCATTATGAGGTTCATATAGCGAAAACAACTTTTCCTCATGCGGGATTTTTCTCCATCAATAATACGACGTTTGACTAAATCCTGATGCTTGCTAAAATAAGCGAAAAATAAAACTAACTCTTCATACAGCGGCATCAGCGAAGCCTTTGTAACCGCTTCTTGATTGATTAACTCTTTGATTATCAGTAAGCTGCTATCGATTTTTATCGATATTTTACTACATATAGCTAAATGTTCTTTTACTACCTGCTTTAGGCGCTTTTGGTAACCTTTGCCTTTGTTTCTGTATATTTTAGTCACCTTAAAACTACTCTCTGTTAAGCGTTTATACCAGTAATGATGCTTTCCCCAACCTGGCAAATCAATTATTAATCGGAGTTTACCAAGTACACATAAGCATTTCTTTGCACTTTGAAACAATAGTTTTAAGTCTGAGGGAAAACACACATTCGCTTCTACCACAAATGAATCCGTTTTTAAACTCCGCCTTTCTTTTTCGGAATTTACAACTTCCGAATCGTTTTTTTTAACAAATCATTGCCTGCATCCACTAGTAAAGCGTTAATGGAATGAAGTAGTTCATCTGTCAATAAATGGACATTTTCATTCAAAGTTTGCTCGGAAAAATCATCATCTAATCCCCCCAGACCCATCATACCACGCAAAGCAAGGTGATTATTAACTAAATCGAGTAATCCCGCATAGCTTAAGCCTTTCCCAACTCGGACTACACCTAAAACTAAGATTTGCCACAGGCACATGGCTTGTTAGAATACAATGCCTGAAAACCAAATAATAATTGAGGCAGAGCATCACGACTGCTGCGCTTATTTTTGCTGATTTTCACAGATTCGATGGCGGTGGCACCCGTTTCTGCGGTATTGGGTAAACGATTTCTCATTTTTATCCTGTTTTTTATAATGAAGTCATAAGCATAAAATGCACAAAACTTAATCGTTTTTCAAAGTATTGATGTTTTTTTGAAAGCAAGACAACAAGAAAATGACCCATAGTGACATCAGAATGCTTATTTTTGAGTTTCCGGGCAGGTACTATATAACTGATAACCAGCAAACAACTTTGACTAAAATCACTGCAGAGTATTGTTAAAAAGAAGGGCAAAAAAAGAGCACAGGAGCGGAGTCCGTTAAACTATTCCTGTTGCTGACAAACAAGCAAATATTTACTTGTGACAGCAAACCACACTGAAGGCCCCTGTGCTACGATCTATAATCAACGAGTGATTTTCTTGATTAAAACGCAGGCGAAAGATGGGTGCACTGGTGAGTGGATGGCTCTTATTTAATTACTCTATTTATGACAATACGGTTTCACCTTTTACTGTTTTTATAAAGGTGCCAATGTCTTTGTTTAACTGCTGGCTTTGCGCCAAAGTTTTGATAAAAGCACTGCCTATAATGGCTCCGTTGGCGTGTTGGCAGGCTTTGCTAAAGCTGGCATTGTCTGAAATACCAAACCCGATCAGACGCGGATTTTTCAAATTCATTTTTGCCACTCTTTCAAAATAAGCTTCTTGCTCAGTAGAGATGGCCCCTGTTTTACCAGTGGTACTTGCTGACGACATTACATAAATAAAGCCATTGGTAAGCGCATCTATTTTTCTAATGCGCTCTTCTGACGTTTGGGGAGTCATTAAAAACACATTGGATAAGTTGTACTGCTCAAAAACCGGGCGATAAACCTCTTCATACTCTTGCATGGGCAAATCGGGCAATATTAAACCATCTACGCCTACTTCGGCGGCTTTTTGGCAAAATTTTTCCAGCCCAAACTGCATCACCGGGTTTAAGTAACCCATCAACAGCACTGGTACTTCTACTTCTTTGCGAAGGTTTGCTAACTGGCTGAAGAGCAACTCTAGATGCATTCCATTGTCGAGCGCCTGTTGGTTGCTTTGTTGAATGGTTTCTCCATCGGCCACTGGGTCAGAAAAAGGCATGCCTATTTCGATAATATCGGCGCCCGCCTCAGCAGTAGCTTTGGCTATTTCTATAGTTTGGTCAAGCGCCGGAAACCCCGCCGTAAAGTAAATGGCCAGCAGGTTTTCTTTTTTATGGGCAAAAAGGTTGGTTAATCTGTTATTCATTGCTTTTGTTACTGTCTTGTAAAGTTGTGTAAATTCCCTTTGCAAAAGTAGTTTTTATATAAACAATAGTTGGTTGCTTTGGGAGAGTGGAGACTATGCTGACATCCCACTTGCGGGGGGCCTAGTACAACGGGAACTAAATTCCTAATGATTTATTCAGCGACTTTTGCCCTCTTACTTCATCGCCAAAAAGTTAGATAGCTAAGGTTCCGATATGCATCGGAATTCAGAAAGCGAACTATCCGCCATTTTAACGATTCGTTAGAGAACAAAACCGAGCTTTTCGCGAGCTCAACGAAGTTAATCCATCCAAATTAATTCATTATTTACTTAATCCCCATTGTACTAGTCCCTCAAACAAAGGTACATTATTTATTTGGCTAAAGTAAACTCTCATACGGCGTTTCGATTGTCTTGAGGGTTACCTTCTGCCCCAAGACTTATAATATAAAGACCCCAAAAGCAATACAAGTAGCATAAGGAACTTATATTGGCTAGGTCGTAAAACCAACACTGTATATATGATGGCACTTCCCTTGATCACAAATGAACAGCTGCAAAAAGTCAAACAACTGCTCGAAACCGAAGATGAAGACAACTTACGGCTAGGCTTTACTTTATTGAAAGGTTTTCAACTTCCATATCACTTTATCAATGAGTTACGCAGTAAATATGGCGCAGCTTGCTTTCAATACAACTTGTACCTGCCTCATCACCATGTGCGCAAAATAGATGACTTGGTGCCATTGCATACGCTACAAAATTACCACAACCCATTGTTGAAAGAGATTAAGCTCGCCGTGACCGCTCACCAACCCAATGACCTGGGGCATTTGCCTTCTATAAAAACCTTGACAATGCAGCTGGATAATGGCGCAAGTTTGCCGAAAGGCCTGGAGCAACTCACCTGTTTAAAATCTTTGAAGTTACAGATAAAGGGGTACTATGCAAACCCTGTTTTGTCCCCCGAAATAAGGCTACTTACTTCGCTGGTTCATTTAGACCTGAGCGAAAACAATTTTCAATTTTTGCCAGCCGAGATTGGGCAGTTGCCGAACCTCAAATCACTTGATTTGAGTCACAACAGCTATTTATTAAAATTGCCTGATGAAATGGTTCGCTTGCAAAAACTAGAGTGGCTAAGTTTAGCACACAATTACTATTTAGAAAAAATGCCTGCCTGGTTGCCTGAACTCAAACAGCTGAAAATCTTAAATTTAAGCAGAACTGGTTTTAATTACTTGCCCAAAGTACGCGCACTTGCCCAACAAATGCCACATACCAAGATCATTACGGATAAGTTGGTGATCCCCGAATATTATGAAAATGAACTCAAAAGATTTTAAAAGGAGAGGGCAATATAATGAACGTTTGCTCAGAGATGTGCTACAATTACTAAAAATATGAGCATTATGGTTGCTTTTTGAGCAAAATTTACGAATTTTTGTTGCGTGGTGCATAAGTTGGGTTCACCCTGTTTCGTAAATTATACTTGAATTGCCTGATGCTTGCTGTGATGAGCTCAACGCAGTTAAACAGGGTACACCTAGTGGAGGCTATGCCGACATCCCGCTTGCGGGGAACCTTGCACCTAGTCCCTAGAACCTTGTTGGGGCTATGATTAACCTCCAATAAAATGACCAAGATAAAAAAAGCCTATTTTTGCCAAAGTTGTGGGCACCAATCGCCCAAATGGATGGGAAAGTGTCCCTCCTGTGATTCGTGGAATACTTTGGTAGAAGAAATTGTGCAGAAAGAAGAAGCCAAAAAAGGCGACTGGAAAACCTCCACCTCACGCAAAGTAGCAAACAAACCCCGTTTGCTCAAAGAAATTAAGTTTAGCGCCCAGGAACGGGTCATTACCCCTGACGAAGAACTTAACCGTGTGCTGGGTGGTGGCATTGTGCCTGGTTCGCTGGTGCTTATTGGCGGAGAACCAGGCATAGGTAAGTCTACCTTAATGCTACAAATAGCCCTTACTATGCACCAAATGAAGGTGTTGTATGTATCGGGGGAAGAAAGTGAGCAACAGATAAAAATGCGTGCCGACCGGATTACCCAACAAAACGAGGGCTTGGTGGCCAGCCGCGAAAACTGCTACATTTTGACCGAAACCTCTACTCAAAATATATTTAAGCAAATAGAAGAATTTGCTCCTCAAATTTTGGTCATAGACTCGATCCAAACCTTGCACTCCAGCTTTTTAGAGTCGAGCGCGGGCACTGTATCGCAAGTACGCGAATGCACGGCTGAGCTGCTCAAGTTTGCCAAAGAAAGTCAAACTCCAGTATTTCTGATTGGGCACATCAACAAAGAAGGGAGCATAGCTGGCCCCAAGGTGCTGGAACACATGGTAGACACTGTACTACAGTTCGAGGGTGACCGCCACCTGGTATACAGAATTTTACGCGCCACCAAAAACCGCTTTGGCTCCACCTCTGAACTGGCCATTTATGAGATGCTGGGCGATGGCTTGCGCGAAGTAAGTAATCCTTCAGAAATATTAATTTCTCAACGCGACGATGACCTCAGTGGTATTTCTATTGGGGCAACCCTAGAGGGCAACCGCCCTTTACTGATAGAGGTGCAGTCGTTGGTGAGCACTTCAAACTATGGCACTCCTCAGCGCAGCAGTACCGGGTTTGACGGCAAACGGTTGAATATGCTGCTTGCCGTGCTTGAGAAAAGAGGTGGCTTTATGCTGGGCAATCAAGACGTATTTTTGAACATTACCGGAGGGCTTAAGATAGAAGACCCTGCTATAGACTTAGCAGTGTGTGTGTCGGTGGCATCGTCTTACAACGACATCAGTGTGTCAAACGACATGTGTTTTGCGGCAGAAGTGGGCTTGGGGGGCGAAATAAGGGCGGTAAACAAAGTAGAAAATCGCATTTCGGAAGCCGAAAAGCTGGGTTTTAAAGAAATATACATTTCTAAATATGCCCTCAAGAGCGTAAACCAGGACAACTATACCATCAAAATAAAAGCCTTTGGTAAAGTAGAAGAGGTATTTGAAGATTTATTTGGTTAGCCACCCAAACCTAATAGGGCGTATTTTAGTACGCCCTTTTTTTTGAATAAACCCCTCCCCTGCTTTGAGTATGTAATGAATCATCCGATGAAACCAAACGCACCACTGAAGGGCAAACTACTCAAGTAGTAATAAACAATTCGGTGACAAGGATAGCTTTCACCTTCGACAAATATTTTTTATAACAACCTCATTTTTTAACTTTGCCTTAATTTTTTAGAGCTGAATAAACAAAATAAATCTTGAGTTTAATTGTAAGTATAGAAACCTCCACCAAAGTTTGTTCGGTGGCACTGCACCAAGAAGGTGAGCTATTAGGTGATGCTACACTTTGGGTAGCACAATCACATTCTGTCATGCTTACCTCTCTTATAAAAGATGTGGTAAGCCACGCCCAACAAAAACTAGAAGACCTGGACGCAATAGCACTAGGCAAAGGCCCTGGCTCTTATACTGGGCTGCGCATTGGCACTGCCACTGCCAAAGGCTTATGCTTTGCCCTTGACAAACCCTTGGTAGCCATCAATTCGTTGCACGCAATGGCAGCTGCCCTGCAACACACTTCGGTAGATAAACACTGGTTTTGCCCTATGATAGACGCCCGCCGTATGGAGGTGTACTGCGCTGTGTATGACGAAGACTTGCAAGAACAACAAGCCACTGAAGCCAAAATTATAGACGCGAATTCTTTTGAAGATATTTTGAGCACCCAAAAGGTAGTGTTTTTTGGCGACGGGGCAGCCAAATGTAAAGAAGTATTAGGGAACAATTCCAACGCCTTATTTGTTGACAATTTCCACCCAACAGCCCGCTCGGTGGGTCAATTGGCGCACAAGGCTTTTGTAAAAGGGCAAACAGAAGATCTTGCTTACTTTGAGCCTTTTTATCTCAAAGACTTTGTGGCACTTAAGCCCACCAAGAAGTTTAAACTGTAACTTGATCTACCTGCAACTGCTCTCTTTTGTAATGTATATGCCTGCCAGCTGTACTTTTTGATGGGTTAAAAACAAAAAACTATGGAAGACGAAATTGTAAACCGGGTAGCGCAAAGCGCTCTTATTACGTTTAATTTGGAAGACTACTACAGCCACCACGAACGGGTGGTTTATGATATAAAAGACAATCTTTTTCAGGAAATGATTTTACGGGAAAAAGATTTCAGGGCGTTTGTAAAAGAACATGACTGGAGCCAATACCAAGATAAAAATGTGGCCATTATTTGTTCGGTAGATGCTATAGTGCCCACCTGGGCATATATGTTACTGGCACTACAGCTTGAACCTTATGCCCACCATTTTGTTTTTGGCGATTTGGCGGTTCTCGAACAAGCCTTGTTTCAAAAAGCCCTCCACAACATTGAGGTAGAAGAGTTTCGCGACAAAAAAGTTGTCATCAAAGGTTGTGGTGATTTGCCCATTCCCGAATATGCTTATGTAGAGCTTACCCGTTTGCTGCGCCCGGTAGTAGCCACTATGATGTATGGCGAACCTTGCAGCACGGTGCCTTTATTTAAACAAAGGAAAAAGAAATAAGTTACTCTACCCAGCTTTTAACTACGCTTTTTGTAAGCTACTGAAAATCAACGGGATACAAAAGTGTAGTTACTTGTGAACCGAATCTACAGCAGTTTGCTGTGATGAGCTCAACGCAGTTAAACAGGGTGTAGCACCGATATTCATCGGTATCTAAGGACTTGCGACTTGTCGCTTGAAGCTTGCCCCTGTCGGGACTTTTAACTTCATTGAGCTCAGTACAGTAAAGCTGCCCCGATGAATCGGGATTTAGAAATAGTTTCGGTTTTTCAAAAGTAACTTCATCGCCTCAGCTCGTGTCTCTACGAGCTGATCGAAACCCTGAAAAACACTATTTACAGGCACTACAACAAGGCGATTTAGCTTTGCTGAGCACCGATGCCTCGGTATCTAAGGACTCATAAACTCGGTTGTGGAGACACAAACTGAGGCGAAAAAATAGTAGGGTAGAGTACCTGATTGCACTCTAGGCAAACAAAAGGCAAAGAATTCACTATTGAATTCTTTGCCTTTTGTTAGTGGTAATTTTCTACGTTGCAGGCTTACTCCTTCTCAAACAATCCATTTACCAGGTTTACATACGCTTGTTTGGCCTCTTCGCTGTCCTTGCCTTTTATTTTTGCCCAGGCGTCATACTTGGCTCTCCCCTTAAAATCCATCATTCCGGGGCGACTACCGCTTACATCGCCTTGGCTGGCTTGCTTAAACAAAGCATACATCTGTAGCAACTCTTCGTTGCTGGGGCGTTTGGTCAATTGCTTGGAACGTGCTGCTGCGGCTTCGAAATCTTCTGTTAATCCCATGTCTGAAAAATTAAATATTTAGAGAGTTATAAAAAAAATACAATATTATTAGTAATTTAATGACTGATAGTCATTGATAAATAGAAATCTTACGTGCTTGTATATTGCTGTTTATCAACACTTTGCTTAAATGCAAATATTTCACACGTAAGTTTTAGGCAATTTATAGCAAAAAAATTAACCTATTTATCCTAAATTTTATTAAATTTGGATACACTACCTAATCAACCATAAGGTTTCAGGGTTTTGTATCACAAACAACTTACGACCTTAGGGCGTATTTAAAATTGATTTGCTGGGTATACACTGCAATAGTGACCTTTCAAATCTCGCCCTCAAAATACTTCTTACACTGAATTATGGCAAAAAAAATCACCCAAAAAGAAGCAAAAACTGCCACTGCTCTGCAGAGTACTCCAAATGTAGCAACAAAAACATCAGAGTTGCAAATACCAACTGCCAACCCTGATGCTACAAACAACGAAGAAATTGTGGAAGTAGTAGCCGAAGAAGTAATGGCTGCTGACGATGAGTTGCTTACCCAGGAAATAAAAGACAATACCCATATATTTGAGGAGTTTTTTGACCTTGATTACGCCAAGAGCCTCGCTAAATTGCTGGAACCAATAGATAAGTACTATTTTAGGGCTACACTCATTGGTTTTGACGAAGAACTGGGCGAGTTTCCGGCAAGAAATAATCCCCAACGCCCACTGATTTTTGTAAGCAATCATTCGGGAATGGCTTTCCCCTGGGACGGGATGGTATTTGCGTCGGCCTTGATGAAAATGAACGGATACAGGTTAGACAAAGCTGCCAGAGGGTTGGCGTCGCCTATGCTATCACAAACCAACCTGATGAACCCGTTTTTGATCCATAATTTTTGGAAAAGAGCGGGAGGAATTGATGCCACATCGCTCAATTTTGAAACTATGATGCACTATGGTGAGTCTAATTTTTTGATTTACCCAGAGGGCATCAAGGGTATAGGCAAAGGGTTTGACAAGAGGTACCAATTACAGCGGGTGTCGTCATCGGCAGTACGCATGAGCATCAAATACAAAACAGATATTATCCCTTTTGCCACCATCAATGCCGAATATATCAACCCGTTCAGCTATAGCCTGAAATGGCTCGATGACATTGTTCAAAGCATTGGCATTCCTTTTATTCCAGTAGGACCACTTACCACCCTTATTTTGCTCCAGCCCTGGATGTTTTACTTTGCCGCTCCGGCAAAACTTACCTATGTACGTGGCAAACGTATCAAACCTTATGAAATGATTGACAAACCTTTCGAAGAAATCACTTTGGAGGAGTTTAGAGAAATTAGTAAAAAAATTCAGAAAAACATGCAGGCAGAGTTAAGCCGCATGGTAGAGATGTACGGACAAAACCCTTATGACTGGGGTGGTTTCTTCCGCACTATTTTACAAAACTTTAGCAAGCTTCCTTACTTTGTGCCTATAGCCTGGCCATTTTTATTTACCGAGCACGAACGCCGCTACCGTCGTTTTAAGACACGCCTTGCCCAACTGGCTGAAGACGCTCGTGAAGCATACAAAGAAGCTTACCTCAACGAAAAGCCCCGCGAAGAGTCACTGGTAGGCTTGGTTAAAACTGCTACAGATACTATTCTCAAAAATCCCGAAGTATTGCTGCTCTATGTACCATTGGTAGGCTGGATTCCCACCCTGATCAAAGGGTTTAGCCGCGAAGAAGATTAAAGTTTTGCCTTGGCGGCGCTACTTAACAAAAAAAAACAGACCTTCTCAAATAATGTTGAATTATTTAAGGAGGTTTTGTTTTTTTTATCATATTTGATTCAATGTTTTTAAAATACGATAATTCCCCATTAAATACTTAAGTTAATTTTATTAGTTTTGTTGTTTGCACAAAAGAGTTGTTGATGGCTAAAAGCTATAAAATCAATAAATATGCATGCTTATTACACTATATGCATCTACAATATTTTGAGAAAACAACTATTACTTTTATTTTATATTAAATTTATTGTTTCATGTCTGATCAACAGAAATTTATAGATATTAAACGAGTGATTGCTGACAAAAATCCTAAGCTGCTCAAATGGATACCGGGTTTTGTGGTAAAGTACTTAAAAAATATCTACACGAAG